>CAYXOW010000008.1:6992-11831 GCA_964466815.1 uncultured Treponema sp. | reverse complement strand
TACCGTGATGCTCGAATCACCCGTATTTATGAAGGCACGAGCGAGATTCAACGGCTCCAGATGACGTCCGTACCCAAAGAGGGCAGATTCGTCACCGGACTTCGTGGCACTTTTGACGATGCGCAACGAGCAGTAAAACGCATATTTCAGACTGCAAAAGAACAGGATTCCCCTTTTAAGGAAATCCGCCTGAGTTCCGCCAACTCCATCAATATAGGGCGACTGCTACCGCAAATCGTGTATTATGTAAAAGCGTGGCGGGACCTTCGATCCTCAGGAGTCATCGAGGACGAAGGGAGCTTCGATGTCGTCGTGCCGAGCGGCAATTTCGGAGATATTCTTGCCGCAAAATATGCAAAATCGATGGGATTGCCGATTCGGCGACTCGTGTGCGCATCAAATTCGAACAAGATCCTGCACGATTTCTTCACTACAGGCATGTATGACCGACAAAGGGATTTTTTAAAAACACTGAGTCCCTCTATGGATATCTTGGTTTCGAGCAATCTGGAACGGCTGATCTATTTTGCGCAGAATGAAGATGCCACAAAAGCCTCGATGCGTACCTTGGAGCTTATGCGAAAATTCGAGACCTTTGGTACGTTCGAACTTTCGAGCGAAGCTCGCTCTCGTATCGATGATTTCGCAGCCGGCTGGGCGGACGATGCGGAGACTATCGCGACAATACGACATATGTGGCAGGAACATGGCGTTTTGGTCGACCCACACACCGCAGTTGCATGCAAGGTTGCTCACGAACAATATTCCAACTCTGAGGGCAAATCCACGATTCCTGTCGTGGTGGCAGCCACGGCCAGCCCTTTCAAATTCCCAATACCCTGTCTATCAGCGCTACAAAATTTATCGACAACCACTTTTACCCCCGGAAAAGATCTGGAGCTTGCCCGGCAACTCGCAACAATCACAGGCAAACCCATGCCTCCACCGATTACTGCCCTTGAACACGCAAAAATTGTACATACCTCGGTGGCCGACGACACAACCCTGATCCCAATGCTGGCCACATTTGCCAGGAGTTCACAATGATCGAGATAATTGTTCCCGCGACCAGCGCCAATCTAGGACCTGGCTTCGACTGCCTCGGACTCGCTCTGGAACTCTTTGCCACGTTTCACGTCGATGTGGCTTCGGAAAATCGACTAGAAGGATGCCCGCCCGAATGGGCGAGCGACGACAACCTTTTCTTACGATCATTTCGACATGCGTGCGCACTTTTGGGCGTGCCCACTCAGCCCCTCACTGTAAAGTTCAATTCTAAAATTCCTCCGGCGCGCGGCCTTGGCTCGAGCGCGTCGCTCGCGGTCGCCGGCGCGGCCGCGGCGCTTCTCCTCGCACCAGAACCGCCTTTTGACCTCCCCCTCAAAAAAAAGATCGACGAGACCGAAGAGGATCTCTCTCTCTCCCTCCACGCGCCGCATCACACGCGATTCCTCCTGCGTGCCGCCACCGACATCGAGGGTCATCCCGACAATGCCGCGCCGGCCATATTTGGCGGCTTCACCGCTGCTGCCGTTTCCAAAGATGACATTATCGTCAGCCATTCCGAACTGCCTCCATCGTGGAAATATGTCGCCTGTATTCCCGACTTTATGCTCGAAACGAGCATCGCCCGCCATGCGCTCCCTGAAACCTACGCACGTAGCGACATTGTGCACGCCCTATCGCACGCCGCCCTTACGGCTTTGGCGCTACAAAAGGCAGATTCGGAGCTCCTAAGGCTCGCCTGTGAAGATCGTGTTCACGAACCATATCGTCGCACACTCATTGCAGATTTCGATATCGTTGCCGAAACATGCCGGTCCTACGGGAGTGCCGCAGTCTGGATTTCCGGATCGGGGCCGACGATTATGGCAGCTTTCGATACTAAAGGTCTTCCTTCGGAAGCGATGGCCCACACAGCTGCTTCCATCTCTGCCGCAATCGCCAAAAACGCCACGCGTACATGGCACATTATGCCTCTCGATGGAGATAACGCCGGCATTCGCGCCAAGTACATCCAGCCCGGAGGCAACAAGTAATGGACTCTCTTCTGAGCACAACGATCAGCTCGCGATTCGGAGCCATCGTTCTAGTGTGGACTGAGACGCCGCGCGTGAAAATACATCGTATTTTCTTACCTCGCGAAGGTGTTCAAAAGATCATGTATGCGCATAGTGGTATACGCCCCCCTCTCATAGAAAAGGCCGCCGAGAGAATTGCCTCGATACTCTCCGGCATTCCTCAGCCCTCTTCGATCGAACTGATCGAAGAAGGACTCGCGGAGCTCCCCTCTTTTCAGAGGCGAATCCTCACGCTCGAGGCTACTATCCCGTTTGGGCGTATTAGCACCTATCGTGCGCTGGCTACAGCAGCTGATTCGCCATCGAGCGCGCGAGCTGCAGCCTACGCGCTCTCTCACAATCCCTTTCCCATTCTTATTCCATGTCACCGCATCATCTCTTCGAGCGGAGACCTTGCGGGATATCAAGGAGGAATCGCGATGAAACAACAGCTTCTGCGTCAGGAGGGCCTACCGTTTGTCGGAGATAGGGTCGATTTTTCGCAAGTCGATATCTGGAGCTTCCCCGCTCATTAGGCGCATTGTGCCGGCTTATGCCATGGATTATTCTAATATTGTTTAATGGAGTGATAATCAGAATGACAGAAATGCCGGTGGTGTTCATTGGCCACGGACTCGCCATCAACGCAGCTCTCACCAATGACTTTTCCCGCGCGCTTCAGGCATTGAGGACTCGTCTGCCCACGCCGATCGCCATCGCAGTAATCTCCGCGCACTGGAGTACCCCTGAAATACGCATCACCGGTGCTCAACATCCGCGCCAAATCTTCGACAGCATAGAATTCCAAGAAGAATTGCATGAGATAAGCTACGAGCCACCTGGAGATCCGCAGCTTGCCGCGCATATCCAAGAATTGTTCAATGCTGCCAATTTCGACGCATCCATAGATCAGACACGAGGCATCGACACAAGCGTATGGGGCATTTTAGTGCACCTCTTTCCAGAGGCCCAGATCCCTGTTGTAGAAATCAGTCTTTCATATCACATCGACACCACAAAAATCATCCCAGCTGCGCGAAGCATTTCTAGGCTGAGAGACGAGGGTGTGCTCATTATCGGCAGTGGAGGTCTTGTACATAATCCCTACGAAATGAGCCGGAACATCGACACCAAACCGCCCCAATGGGCACTCGAATGCGATAAGCAAATCGCCGAGCTTATTGAAACGGGCAGTAGTGAAGTGCTCAGTGAATATACTCTTCAAAATTTAGGACGATCCAAGGCGATCCCAACGCCAGAACATATTTTACCCGCCATAGCCATACTCGCGTTAAAAAAACATGAAGATCGCGTTGATTTTTTCTATAACGCATTTCAAAATTCGACTATTTCTCTCCGTTCATTTATTCTGGAGCGCTCAGCGCAGTAGCGTCTTCTGTACAACATGTTCACAATTTCCCTCAGCCTACATTTTTCATTGCGCTTTCTGCGCTACAACGACACACCGCTCCTCATCGAGAAAAGGAACCCATACCGGAACAATCCGCGCACGTTCCGAGAGCGCATTGAGCACTGAATCGTCACTGAGTTCAGAGAGTTCGAGTCGAGCATGATTTATTTTCCCCTTGTACGCAAACAAGACTCCGCCTGGTTCAAGTCGCTTCCAGATTGATCGAAAGAGCTTTCTATCTCCAAAGGGTTTCAGTGCCCTAAACACAACACACTGAAGAGGGTCGCGCTCATTCTCGAATGTGGTCTGCCGAATATCGACATTCTTAAGCCGGAGAAGCGCGGCGATATTTTCGAGAAATCGAACTCTCTTTTCCAGCCTCTCAATCAGAATAAAGGATTGTTGAGGGAACGCCAGGGCGAGTGGAATTCCTGGAAATCCCGCTCCGGTTCCAATGTCGGTGATCCGGGCAGATGTCGTGGCGGAAGAAGGGAGTTCAGCATACTCAGGCGGAGGAGCTTTCGATATGTCGCGCGCGTTCTCCACCATGCCTCTATCGATATCGGAGAGCGCTTCTGCCAGTACACGCCAAGGAGCTAAACTATCGAGAACATGTTTGATGATGAGATCTTCACCCTCCGCGTTGACAAGCCCATAGAGAGGGTTCCACTTTTCAAGCTCATCGATGTACATTGCAAGCGCATCAAGTATCCCATTCGGGATATCGAAATCGAGGGCAGCTAACCCTCGGGCCAACAATTGCTCGTGATTCATTATGTTTCAGTATATATCATCCTCGGTCGAGGATTGACAGTGTAGTCGAATATTTGTGATACTGAAGACCCATGAGAAAGCTTATATTTGTCACCGGGGGGGTGTGCTCTTCTCTTGGGAAAGGGATCGCGGCATCCTCGATCGGCGCACTCATGGAAGCGCGGGGTTTTACCGTTCAAATGGTAAAAATCGATCCTTACCTCAACGTCGATGCCGGCACCATGAGTCCATATCAGCACGGCGAGGTGTACGTCACGGACGACGGTGCGGAAACCGACCTCGATCTCGGCAACTACGGCAGATTTACCACCGCAAAACTGAGCAGAGCCAACTCGATCACCACGGGCCAAGTCTATAAGGCCGTCATCGAGAAGGAGCGTGCCGGCGAATACCTCGGCCGCACGGTTCAGGTCGTGCCCCACATCACCAACGAGATCAAACAGCGCATTCTCGCGGTGGCCAACAACCCTGAGGTCGACATGACCATCGTGGAAATCGGCGGCACAGTCGGCGACATCGAATCGGTGCCCTTCCTCGAGGCCTGCAGGCAGCTCATCCACGAATACGGCAAGCAGAACGCCATCTCCATACATG
>CAYXOW010000008.1:1810-6974 GCA_964466815.1 uncultured Treponema sp. | reverse complement strand
TCCCCTCCGTGTCGGGCGGCGAAATCAAGACCAAACCCACCCAGCACGCGGTCAAGGAGCTTCAAGAACTCGGAATTCAGCCCGACGCAGTCATCCTCCGCTCCGCGAAGCCGCTCAGCGATGACCTCCGCCGAAAAATCTCTCTCTTCACGAACATCGAAGAAGAGGGCGTCATCAGCGGCTACGATGCGCCGACCATCTATGAAGTCCCGCTTGTGTACTTCAATCAGAAACTCGACACTTTCCTTTTGCGAAAAATGAATGTCGAGAGCCGGCACGCGGAGCTCAGCAAATGGGAAACCGTGGTACAGGCGGTCATCAAACCGAATCGCAAGGTAAAAATCGCCGTCGTGGGGAAATATATGGACCTCCACGACTCCTACAAGTCGATCTGGGAAGCGCTGACGCACGGTGGCATCGCACACCACGCTGGGCTCGAGATCGAAAAAATCGACTCTTCCCGACTCGAAGACCCCAAGGCCGACCTCGCCGCCATCTTCAAAGACATACACGGTATTCTCGTACCCGGCGGTTTCGGCGAACGGGGCATCGAGGGCATGATTCGGGCAGCGCGATACGCGCGCGAGCACAACATTCCCTACTTCGGTATCTGCCTCGGCATGCAGATCATGGTCATCGAGTATGCGCGCTCAGTGCTGGGGTGGCAGGATGCGCACTCCACCGAGTTCAACAAGTCCACCACTCACCCTGTCGTGTGTCTTCTCGAAGAGCAGACGAAGATCACGAACTACGGCGGCACCATGCGGCTCGGCGCGTACGAGGCAATCACGGTGGCGGGGTCGAACATTCGCGCAAGCTACGGCACGGAACAGATTAGCGAACGACACCGGCACCGCTACGAGGTGAACAATGACCTCCGCGCGGATATCGAGGCGCACAAACTGTCTGTGAGTGCGACGACGCCCAATGGCGAGCTCGTGGAGGCCTGCGAGTGGCCTACGCACCCATGGTCTGTCGGCGTACAGTTCCACCCGGAATTCAAATCGAGGCCGACATCGCCGCATCCGCTTTTCAGGGACTTCATTGGCGCAGCGTTGCATCACGCTGAAAAATAAGTAGAGTGTCGCGCGCTTGTTTCGCTGTGGAGCGCATGTATGAAATTGGGTAATGGAAGACAGCCTCGATCGATCCCCATTGCGGGAGTCGCGGGGGTGGCGGTGCTCGCACTCCTCTTCTTCTCGTGTGAACCTCAGACTAGTGAAACTGCAAACGCAACATCGGTCCGAGAGCCCGACGCGTCCTTCACCAATCTCACGCGACAGGAATACCGCGCAGGAAAGCTCTCCATGCGAATCCAGGCGAATGAAGCTTCTTGGTACGAAGACGAACATCGCCTCGACATCAGCGATCTTTCCTTTATCACGTACAACATCGAGGACGGCTCCGTCGCCGCAACCGGCGAAGCGGACAAGGCCATATTCCATGAGACGAGCGGAGACGCCGAGTTCTCCGGTTTTGTCCATGTGGTGAGCGCGGACGGTGATGTCTCGTTCGAAATGACACAGATAAATTACAAACGAGCGCTCGACATTTTTGAAACTTCGGACGGAACCGAAGTAGTAATAAAGGCTAAAAACCAGCTCCTCATGGCGGGCAAGGGGCTGCTTTTCGACGTGAAGCAGAAATATTACGAAATCCGCAGCGGCGTGAGCGGTTCCGTTTATCAATAACATGATATACAATACGGATATGAAAACACGAACGAGTGCCATACTGCTCGGCATTGCGATGGCGCTTGGAACCGCGCAGTTGGCATTTTCGCAAACAACGCCCTCCGTGCCGACTCAAACAGCCGGAGGCAAGAAGCCCATCACTTTCAGCGCGAAGAGCGTGCAGGGTGTACTCGCCAAAGATAAGCAAGACACCATCCTCACCGGTTCCGTCAAAATCATCACCGGCAGCCTCGTCATCACCGCAGATCGCGTCGAGCTCAGTGGACAGGATTACGTGAATGTGGCCTGCAGCGGCAATGTGAAGGTCACCGACACCGAAAAGGGCTTTTCGCTCGTCTCGGAGAAGCTTAGCTATCAGCGCGATACTGAAATCGGCGTCGCTCAGGGAAAAGTCGCTGTGGACGACACGAAAAACAATACCGTCATCGATGCCGAATGGGTCCGATTCGACCAGCAGCAATCGATTTTCGAAGCGGCGGTCTCGGTGGTCGTGCTCAAAGAAGATATGTCCATCCGCGCTGAGTACGCCTACTACAACCGCGACACCGAGGAGATAAAGCTCCACGGCGGCGCGGTCGCGGTGACACAGGAAGGAACGCTTAAAGGCGATGCTATCTCGACCACTGCCGATTGGTCCAATCTCCAGGTATCCGGCGAGGTGTCCGGCACGATCACTCCCAAGGAAAACGCTCCAACCCAATGAGCAACACCCAAAGAGCCACACTCGAAGCTTCTCATCTGCGAAAAAATTTTGGCCGTACTCAGGCGGTCGCCGATGTCAGCTTCTCCATGGAGACTGGGGAGATTATCGGCCTTCTGGGCCCGAATGGCGCAGGTAAAACCACAGTCTTTTACATGATCGCAGGTTTTTTAAAGCCTACCGCGGGAATCGTGCTGTTCAACGGCCTCCATATCGATAAACTGCCGATGTTCCGCCGTGCGATGCTGGGCATCTCATACCTCCCGCAGGAAGCTTCTATTTTTCGAAGACTCACGGTAGAAGAGAACATTCTTTCAGTGCTTGAAGTGCGGAGCGGCCTCTCCCAGTCGGACCGCAGAAAAATGACAGCGCAGCTGCTTGAGGAGTTCGGAATAACCCATGTCGCAAAGCAACCTGCGTACACACTTTCGGGAGGCGAGCGCCGAAGAACCGAAATCGCACGCGCACTCGCCATCGAGCCGAAATTCTTGCTTCTAGACGAGCCTTTTACGGGCATCGACCCCATCGCAATTCGCGAGATTAAATTGCTCATACAGTCGCTCTCGGCCAGGGGCATCGGCGTACTGCTTACCGACCACAATGTTCGGGACACACTCGCGATCACCACACGCGCGTACATCATCAACAGAGGTGTCATTGTGGCGCACGGCGAGCCCCAAAGTATCATCGATAACCCTCTTGCGCGTGAAACATATCTGGGGCAGGATTTCGAAATGTGAAAGTCGCACCCGGAGCGGCTGTTCCACTGAGGCGAAAAGCCGTGCAATTCCACGTGGAATAAATCGCTGTTGACGTCTGGGCTGACGCATGTTACATTAAAAGACAGCCCGTATGGGCTGCCCACCATTTCTATATCGGAAAAGCCATGAGGTACTTTGATACTCACGCCCACATCGGGCTTATTTACGATGACCCGATTGAACAACTTCTCGTTTGTCAGCAGGCAAAACTTGCCGGTGTCACTCGTATTGTCAGCATTTGCAACAGCCTCGTGGATTTCAAACAAGTATACGAAAATTTGAACCCCGCAGAGCAGGTGTACCCTGCCATAGGCGTATCTCCATCCGAAGTCAGCAGCCCTGGGCGCGACTGGCAGCGCTATATCGAGGAAGCTACAAAACTCCCCCGTGTCATCGCGATTGGCGAAATCGGGCTTGACTACTATCATAAATTCGGCGACAAGCGGAGCCAGATCGAGCTCTTTATCGACCAGCTCGAGATCGCCGCGCGGCTCAACCTGCCGGTCATCATCCACAACCGCGAGGCGGGAAGGGATGTGCTCGATATTTTGCGAGACCGTATGCCGCCCGCGGGCGCGGTGCTCCACTGCTACTCCGAAAATGCTGCCTACGCTGCGGACATACTCGATCTCGGTCTCGACATCTATTTCTCCTTTGCGGGGAATTTAACCTACCGCAACGCCAGAAATCTGCACGAAACAGTGGCTTTTCTGCCGCTGGACCGCGTGCTGCTCGAGAGCGAGGCGCCGTTCATGGTTCCCGCTGACTACAGAAACAAGCGCAATATGCCGGAGTACCTGCCCTCTACTGCGCAGTTTCTCGCCGACTTCCTCAACATCGATGTCGAAGAGGTCGCGGAGACTACCTATCAGAATGCGTGCCGATTCTTCCGGCTTACTCCCTGACGACTTACCAGCGCAATGAACCGAAATAGCGCCTCCCACCCCTTTGTCCTCGATGAAGGAGCATGGGAGGCTCCTTATTTTCTCGCGCCTGTCGCCGGATACTCGGACGCGGCGTTTAGGGCCGTGTGTGCCGAGATGGGCGCCGCGCTCTGCTACACGGAGATGGTGAGCGCCGAAGCGTTGGTGCGCGGCCACAAGAAAACGAAGGAACTTCTCGAGCGCGATCCGTCTGAAAAAGCCTACGCGATTCAGCTCTTCGGCGCGAATCCTGCCACGCTCGCGGCAGCGGCCGAAAAGGTGAGCGTGTACAATCCTGTCGTTATCGATCTCAACTGTGGCTGCCCCGTTCCTAAAATCATCAAGGCCGGCGCCGGATCCGCGCTCCTTAAAACACCCAAAAAAATCGGCGAAATCGTACGCGCAATGCGCGGCGCGACACCCGTACCCATCTCCGTAAAACTGCGAACAGGCTGGGACAAGGACTCCATCAATTATCTCGAAACCGCCGAAGCAGCCATCGAGGCTGGCGCCTGCGCCGTGACCCTCCACGGGCGAACGCGCACGCAAGGCTACTCGGGCCAGGCCGACTGGAATTCGATACGCGAGCTCTGCGCGCATTCGCCGGTTCCGGTGTTCGGATCGGGCGATGTTTTCAGCGCACGCGCCGCCATCGACATGCGAGAGCGCACAGGGTGCGCAGGCGTCATGATCGCACGGGGCGCAATCGGGAACCCCTTCATTTTCGCAGAGCTTCGTGGCTCGGAAGCCGCGCACGAGATTCGCACAGACCGTATTGCGAAGACCATGGATCACCATCTTTCGCTTGCAATACGGCACTTTGGCGAAAAGAACGCCTGCATGGAATTTCGCAAGCACTTCTGTGCGTACACCAAAGGCCTGCCGGGCGGAGCTGCGCTGAGAGCTCGGGCAGTGCACTGTTCGACATTCGAGGAATTTACCGAGATTTTCAATGAGCTGAAGGGATGAAATGAGATCGTGCGACGTGTGTCTCTGCCCCCCACCGCATACTGCGCGGATGAGGAGCGCAGAGCTAGTCCCTCTATCGCGGCGCGCTGACCCAATCCGGCATCGTACCGAGGTAGC
>CAYXOW010000008.1:0-1792 GCA_964466815.1 uncultured Treponema sp. | reverse complement strand
GAACGCATTTTGAAAAGAAGTATTCATCGGCTGCTCGGATTCAGATCCAGACAGAGCCTGGTCGATCCATTGTCGAAAAAAGTCCTTTGAAAAACTGTCCCAGTAATTGGGAAGCACCGGTTGAGTAGGAAGCGCGGATTCGACAAGAGGATTTTGCGCGTACTCAGGAAAATAGATTCGGAAGTTTTGGCTATTCATTTGAATGAGACTGCTGAATCCTCCAAAAGGTCCGATATACTCCGGCAACAGCTGCTGAGATTCCATCTCTTTCCATATTTTCCGTTGATTATCGGGAACAAGGAGCCATCGCGCAAACGCGAAGGCCGCGCTCTTATTGTGAGCGCCTTTGGGAATTCCCATGTATCTCGTGTCGGGTGTCAGAATCAGTTTCTGATTGAGAATCGGAAATCTATACTGCAGCTGCCTCTTCACCGAATACGGTAGTTTAAAATAATCGCTCGCTCTCATCGGCCAGTATAGAATCTTCGTATCGAGAAGCAGCTGATATCCTGGCTTATTGAAGTACGTAAACGAGAAAGAATTCTGCTCTTCGGTCGTTGTACCGGCGGTGAATGCAGTCAGCTCCGACATTGAACTGGCTAACTTTTCTCCATTCCACAGAAGCGGCCATGAATTTGGATCATTCGTTTTAGGAACAGTCGTTGGTTTCCAATTGGCGTTTACTGTAAAACCTGCACCCGCCGCAAGGAGCCAATCTTCCGCAAAACTCAAATCCCAACGGGGAGAAAAGCCCATCGCGCTGAGTTTGCCATCGACACGCGTAGTAAAGGTCCGCGAAGAATTACCAATCGTCTCGGCATCGATCGTGGTTAGGCCCGAACTTGCACCATCGCGCCTCTTTTCAACGAGAAGCATGCAGTCGAAGGATATGGGAACAAGGGTGTGGGATGCCCCCTGTTTTCCAGCGCTGAGCAGTGTCGGATACAGATCGTTTGGGTCGAGATAATACTTCGTAAACAGATCATCGATCGAGTCAAACCGCTTAAGTATTGGCTTAGAAAGAAGATATTTAGCAATAACGAGAGATGGAACTGCACTGGTCGTTGTAAGCTCGGTAGCCGCTTCGGCCTTGTATTCGATATTGACCGCGAATTGATCGTTTTCCCGATTAAAAATCTGCGCAGCGATCGCCAGCTCGGGGATGTCGGTCCAAATCATGGCCGTCTGCGGTTTTTGCGCACATGACGTGAGCAGCACGCCCGCGCCACAAAGGAGCATAAAACCGTGCATCGCCGTTCGTACTATATTGAATCGCATGAATTGCTTGAATCGCTTGCATCGCTTTGCCATATGTCGCTCGACCATCGCGCAGTATGGTACCATAGAATACGCATATGCGTCAGCAAAAGCAGAATTTTAGAATCGGCGAAGCTTCGATGACCCTTGAGGCTCCTCGAATACATTGGCACTCCGCGGCTTTGAGAGCGCGCTATGGTGTTTCGGTATGGAGATTGGGGATCGACGCTGGTTTTACCTGTCCCCACAGAAGCGCAGATAGACTTCTTGGCGGATGCCGATTCTGTGCGCCAGATGGGAATATATCCGCATATCAAAAATCTTGGTACCGCCTTCCTCCTGTGGATGAGCAAATCCTCCGCGCCCTCGAGTTCGAACAGACCGGCCCCCGCCTCGTCGCCCACCACCTCTGGGCCAACCTCGAAACCTCCGCCCAGTTCAGCACCCCAACCCTCAAGGACGGTCTCCTCTACGGCGTCTCCGCCAATAACCGGTTGTTCTGCATCCGCACCGACGACGGCGTCACCGCCTGGTC
>CAYXOW010000007.1:33144-34095 GCA_964466815.1 uncultured Treponema sp. | reverse complement strand
GCGGTTTCAGGAAGCGTGCGGAGCTTCGGGCTCACGAATCCCGATGATCTGGCGGAAACACGGCAGCGGCTCGCTACGCTCGTGGGGCGCGGTTTGTATCCATCGCCGCTATGGGAGGAACAATGAAATCTACATCGGCACAGTCGGATTCCGAAGGTGCGAGAGAATTCGGCGGAAGCGCGCCTTGCTGGGAACTCGACCGCTTTCCCGCGCTCTGGGATCCTACGCGCAACGAATTTTCAGATCTGTTTGAGCGGGCGAAGCTGCCGTGGGAAGTGCTGAACTACATCGACGAATATCTAGCGCACAGATTCGCCGAGCTCAAAGGGCCGAGGATTCTGACGTATGTGCCCGATGGCGTGCACCTCGAGGGACCGATCTTCATCGACGAGGATTGTGTCATCGAAGAGGGGGCTTTCATCCGCGGGCCTGCGTGGATCGGGAGGGGCTGCGAGATTCGCTCGGGCTGCTACATCCGCGGTGGCGTGATCGCCGGGGAGGGCGCAGTGCTGGGGCACGCGAGCGAATAAGCACTGTGTACTTCTCGGAAAGGCGCAGGCTCCGCACTTCAACTATGTGGGCGACTCGGTGATGGGCTGGCACGCGCATATCGGCGCGGGCGTGATTCTCTCGAATTTCCGGCTCGACGGAAAGCCGGTGCCGGTGCGGGCCCTCGGTTCGCGCGAGCGAATCGATTCGGGACTTCCGAAGTTCGGCGCCCTCATCGGCGACGAGTGCGAGATCGGCTGCAACACAGTGCTCAATCCTGGCACGATCGTAGGCGAGAAGAGTATCGCTATGCCGCTCTCGCTGCTGTCGGGCACTTGGCCCGCGGGCAGCCGCGTGGACAACGCCGCGATGCGCTGGCCTTGAAGAGGCTATTGCAGCGCGCGCACCGCGCAGGAAAAGAGCACCTCCAGCCCCTGCACCGTCGGCTCCGCGTGGAACTCA
>CAYXOW010000007.1:32829-33085 GCA_964466815.1 uncultured Treponema sp. | reverse complement strand
TGACGCCCCGATAGCGCGCCACGGCGAAGAGCGCGGCGGCCTCCATTTCCACGACGAGCGCCCCTTGCTCGCGAAAATATCGCACTTCGGGCGGCGTCTCGCGGTAAATGGCGTCGGTGGTCCAGGTCGGCCCTGTGGTGTAGCTGAGACCGGCGGCGGAGAGCGCGGCCTCGAGCCGCCCGGTGAGGGCAGGATCGGGACCGACAGCCGTATTCTCTTCTATATAATGGTGGGACGTGCCCTCGTCGCGGAATGC
>CAYXOW010000007.1:31605-32793 GCA_964466815.1 uncultured Treponema sp. | reverse complement strand
AGGTGCTGATTCTGTGCAACTGCCACCACGTCATCCAAATCGCGCACACCCCACGCGATCAATTCCTCGAGCATGACTGCCGCGGCTGGCGCCCCCACACCGAAATCCGACGCGATCGCGATGCTCTTCGCGCTCCCCGCCAGATCGATGTAGTGAATATACTGGCCAAAGTAGCCCTTTGCCTTCTCGCATGGATACGCTTCGAGCACGTGTTTGGCAAGGCTTTTCTGATAGCTTAAAATGACCGCGTCGGGCGCCGCCCTGTGCGAGAGGGCAACCCCGATGCGGTCAAGATACGATAGGAATTCCGAAGGTTTGAAGAGTGCCTCGCTCTCGAGTTTACGAGACAATCGCGGTACCGGCATCGCAGCTCCTTTCTTAAGGTTACTGCGCTATTTTCTCCTTTAACTTCGGCATTGTATAGCCGTACTGGCTGCCCATCTCACGAAGCGGCTTATCGGTCGGGATATCTTTGGGCAGGCCGAGCTTTTCGATTACCTGCTGCGTAGACCAGCCGAGGGCCTTCGCCACTTCCTGAATCGTCATTGTGCCCTCAAGCGCGAAACCTTCGGGAACCTTAAGGCTTGTGGAGGTGGAAGCTGTGCCGGCGGTGCTGGTTCCAGTCGGGGCAGGCGTAGCAGCAGCGGCCGGCGCGGAGGTCGATGCTGACGCTGCTGGTGCAACTGCAGGCGCCGAAGCTGGAGTAGAAGCCGACGCTGCTCCTGATGTTACCGTCGGTACCGAGCTCTCAGGCTGAGTACCTGCGCTGCCTGCGGTTCCGCTTTCGCCGGCGTACGGAACGCCGAGAATCTTCGCCACCGCGATGCGCACCCGATCCGTTTCAAAACCCGGAATCCCCGCGATCGTGCCAGTGTCTTTTATCTTTGTGCTCGTGGGCACCTTGGACGCGTCGATGCCGACCTCGCGGTAGATGCGCTCCACATCGATGCCGAACGCCGCGGCGAGCTCGTCGTAGGTCGTCGAACCCTTAATATCCTCGACCTTGAGAACTCCAGCACTGGAGAGACTCGTCAGAGTCGGCGCAGAGAACCGCAACATGCCGGTGATCTGGCCGACAAGTGCGGCGCCGGCGTAGATCGCAAAGCCGATGATCACCACAGTCCAGAGCTTCACCTTCTTACCGCCGATGGTCGCGAACCCGCACTACAGCGGCGTCTTCGAGCCGCG
>CAYXOW010000007.1:22146-31595 GCA_964466815.1 uncultured Treponema sp. | reverse complement strand
GATGGTCGCCACAAGCGTGTCTTTCTTGGTGGGGCAGGCTGTGACGCATTCGAAGCAGGAGATGCACTCGGCGGATTTCACGCTGTCGGCGGTGGAAACCTCTATGTTCATAGGGCAGACGCGATCGCACTTCGAGCAGGAGATGCAGGTCGGCGTGTCGCGCTTGATTCTGAAGAGAGGAATGCGCCCGAGAAGGGCGTTTACCGCGCCCAGTGGGCAGGCGTACTTGCAGAATGCTCGCTCAGTGAACATGGAGAGCACCATAAAGACAATGAGCAGAATGAGGCCCACCGCGAACTCGGTCCACACCGCGCTCAATCCGGCTGGGAGATGCGCGTACGCGGCGAGCGGATCGTAGGGTCGGATGACGAGCTCGCCCGTTTTCCAGGTGAAGTACACGATGCCGACGAGAATCACATACTTCGCGTAGCGAAGAATCCGATCGATCTTTTGGGGAACTTCGAAACGGCGCTTGAAGATTTTCTTTCCAAGCCACCCGAACACACCCTGAAGCGCACCGAACGCGCAGAGCCACCCGCAGAAGAATCTCGACAGGACAATGCCAAGGACGATGATCGCCCCAAGGAGCACAATATTCCCCGGCTCAATCTTTTTTATAAACCCACCGCTCGCGATCCACTTGAAGAGCGTCTCGAGCCCGCCGAACGGATCGAGCGCGTCGACCGACGGAATACCCTGCAGTTTCTGGTGCAAGATCGTAAGTGTAGTGAATCCTACGAGAAGTGCTCCGAGCACGACTCTCCTAAAGATTTGGATTTTCGGCATTCTCCTCGCCATAGTGCAGCCCCCTGAGCGTAATTGAAGAGATAACGAGAGTTTTTTTACGACGATGTCGTTTATCTATATGTATAGACCATTCTCGTTTCGGTTGCAAAAAATATATGAAAAATGAGATATTTCTCAGCGCGGAGGAATTATCGCTCGAACATGGATTCTTTTATGGACAAAAATCGCGAATCCCCACTACAATACCGGCGGAGCAAACCATGCACGGAACCCACACGATCGTATCGAAGAAACAGCTCTCGGAAGAGGTCTTCCGCATTGAAGTCCTCGCGCCCCTCGTAGCGCAGCAGCGCAAGGCGGGCCAATTCGTCATCGTCATGTACGACGAAGATTATTCCGAGCGCATTCCCCTCACTATCGCCGACGCCGACCCCGTCAAGGGCACGGTGACACTCATTTTTCAAACCGTTGGAGCGAGCACTCATAAGTTGGCGCTCAAAGAGCCAGGCGACGCCATCGTCCTCCTCGGGCCGCTCGGCAACCCGACGCACATCGAGCGTTTCGGCTGGGCAGTCTGCGTGGGAGGTGGTATCGGCCTTGCGCCGCTGTATCCCATCGTCAAAGCGCTCAAGGAGGCAGGCAACCGCGTCACGGTGATCTCCGGCGCGCGCACGAAGGACCTGCTCATCATGCAAGATGAACTCGCAGCGATCGCCGACGAGCACATTGTCGTGACGGACGATGGATCCTTCGGCCGCAAAGCGCTCGTCACCGAACCCCTTAAAGAACTCTGCTCGATGACACCTCCACCCGACATCGCCGTAACCATAGGCCCGCCCATCATGATGAAATTCTGCGCCGCGACGACAAAACCCTTCGGCGTAAAAACCCTCGCCTCTCTCAATACCATTATGCTCGATGGAACTGGTATGTGCGGCGGCTGCCGCGTCTCCATCGGCGGCAAGACCAAGTTCGTATGCGTCGACGGCCCCGAATTCGATGCGCACCTCGTCGACTGGGACGGCATGATGATGCGCCTCGGCACCTACAAAGAGATCGAAAAAGAAGCGCACGAGCGCTGCCACCTCGAGATGCAGATCGAAAAACTCGAGGCTCAGAGCGCAAGCGCATCGAAATCCGCGAAGGAGCCCGTAAAATGAGCCACAAGGAAGACCCTATCATGGAACGCGCGGAACTCCAGCTCGCGGCATTGCGCGCCGCGCCCATAACCCCGAAAATTCGCATGCAGATTCCTCCGCAGGACATGCCTGCGCAGGATCCCTCAGTCCGCCGCGAAAACATGCAGGAAGTCGCCCTCGGCTATAGCCCCGCGCAGGCCATGCTCGAGGCCGAGCGCTGCCTCCAGTGCAAGAACGCCCCCTGTGTCGCAGGGTGCCCGGTGCGCGTGGACATTCCAGGTTTTATCGGCAAGATCAAGGATGGCGATTTTCTCGGCGCCGCTAAAATTATAAAGAAAACGAACCTTCTGCCTTCGATATGCGGGCGTGTCTGCCCACAGGAGTCGCAGTGCCAGGCGCCCTGCACCGTAGGGAAAGCCCTCAAAGGAGTCGAGCGCGCCGTCCAGATCGGAAGGCTCGAGCGCTTCGTGGCTGACTACGAGCGGACGAACGGCGCCGTCGAAGTGCCGCATGTGGCACCCGTCACAGGGAAGAAAGTAGCCATCGTCGGTGCGGGCCCCGCGGGTCTCACCTGCGCGGTCGATGTTCGCCGCGAGGGCCACGACGTCACGATCTTTGAGGCTTTCCACAAACCGGGTGGGGTCATGGTCTACGGCATTCCCGAGTTCAGGCTCCCCAAAGTCCTCGTGCAATCCGAAGCTGAAGTCCTTGAGTCGATGGGCGTCGACTTCGAGCTCAGTTTCCTTGTTGGGCGAACCCGCCCGCTCATATCGCTCATCGAGCAGGACGGCTACGACGCAGTCTTCATCGGTACCGGCGCGGGCCTCCCGAAATTCATGGATATTCCCGGCGAGAACTACGTCGGCGTGTTCAGCGCGAACGAGTACCTCACTAGGGCGAACCTCCTCAAGGCCTACATGAAAGGTAAAGCCGGCACGCCGATCTATCCGTCCCGTCGTGTGGCGGTGCTGGGTGGCGGCAACGTCGCGATGGACTCCGCGCGCATGGCGTTGAGACTCGGCGCCGAGGAAGTGCGCGTGCTGTACAGGCGCACCCGCGAGGAGATGCCCGCACGCGCCGAAGAGATCGAGCACGCGATTGAAGAGGGTATCGTTTTTGATTTCCTAAAAAGCCCGACGCGCGTCCTCGGCGACGAAAAGGGTCGCGTCGCTGCGCTCGAAGTGCTCTCCTACGAACTCGGCGAGCCCGACGATTCCGGCCGCCGCAGACCGATACCCATTCGCGGCAGCGAGCAGATTTTACCCTTCGATACGGTGATCGTGGCCATCGGCAACGAATCGAATCCCCTTATTTCGCAGACAACCCCGCAGTTGCAGGTTGATCGACATGGGCATATCATAGTGGATGAACACCAGAAGACGAGCATCGACCGCGTCTACGCGGGCGGCGATATTGTTCTTGGGGCCGCGACGGTGATCCTCGCGATGGGCGAAGGCCGGAAAGCGGCGCAGGCGATCAACGAAATTCTACAGTAGCACAAGGAGGCGGACGGAGTGTCGGAGCGCAGAGGGAAAACCCTTGCTGCACAACGGTGGGCTGTGAAAAGATGGGCGATTATCGTCGCGCTGGTGTGGATTTTCGGCGCGGTATCCCTGGTTGTCGGAGAGGACAGTTACAATGCGGCGCTCTCGCTCTTCTGGGATGGTCGCCGCTTAGAGATGGCCGAATCGCACCAAACAGAGAGTCAGCTCGATTTCCAGCGCTCACTCGCGATGACAGAGCGCCTCCTAGCCACGGATCAAGGCAACACCGATCTACAGACGCTCAAAACCTGGAATCTCTTCCGCCTTCATCGCTACCTCGACACGGTAGTCTACGCGCAGAATGTCCTCAATACACACCAAGACTATCGAATCATCGAAACTATGGCTGAGGCTCTCTTCTTTCTCGGAAAGAACGAAGAGGCACTCTCCGCCTTCAGTCGTTATTTCACGCTCTCGCCGGAGAACGACGATCGGCGCTCGAGCGCCTACTACTATGTCGGCGAAATCTATTTCAGAATAAAAAAATACGAACATGCCGACATCGCATTTTCCGCGGCTGTCTCCCTTGAAAAGACCATGTACTACTGGTGGTATCGGCTCGGTCTCGTCGAAGAGATACTCGGAGATTACCGAAGGGCCTACGCGTCGTTCAACGCATCGCTCGCCCTGAATTCGAGCTTTCAGCCCGCCATCGAGGCCAAGGCGAGAGTAAAGGCAAAGTCTTCGCTGTGAGGCGCGGGTCGTCTTCGACAAAGGAACATGCAGAGTATGAAACAGCGACACACAAGCGATGCAGCTCAAAAAGCCACAACGAGCGCCACGAGCGAGGCCGCGCGATCCATCGCCCGCGAGATCAGCGCACGGGTGGATGCGCGCGCGGCGGAGTACGATGCCATCGCGCGCGATATCTGGGACCACCCCGAGGTATCGCACGCCGAAGCGCGATCTTCGGCGGTCTACCGGCAGCGGCTCGCCGCGCACGGCTTCGCAGTCCAAGAATACCCCGAAATGCCCTACTCATTCTGCGCCGTCCGCGGAACGCGCGGCCCCGTCATCGCCTTTATGGGCGAGTACGACGCCCTTCCCGGCATGTCTCAGATATGCGCGGCTCGCCGTGAGCCTGCCGTCGAAGGCGCTCCCGGGCACGCCTGCGGCCACAATCTCCTCGGCATGGGCTCGCTCGTCGCCGCCGAAGCACTCGCAGAAGCACTCGAGCGTGCGGGCGTAGAGGCGCAAGTCCGCTTCTACGGTTGCCCCGCCGAAGAGTCGCTGGGAAGAATTCCCCTTGTGAAGGCGGGCCGCTTCGACGATGTCGACGCTGCGATGACCTGGCACCCTGCCGATGTCTTCACGCCGCATCGCTACACGACGAGCGCGAATCTCTCGCTCATCATCTCGTTCAAGGGCAGAGCGAGCCACGCCGGCATGGCGCCGCACGCGGGGCGCTCGGCCCTCGATGCAGTGCAGCTTTTCAATCTCTCGATCGAGTTCATGCGCGAACACGTGGCGCCGGGCACGCTCTTCCACTATGTGATCACGAACGGAGGAGCCAAGGCGAACATCGTGCCGGAGTACGCAGCGGTGCACCTCTATGTGCGCGCGCCGACCGCCGCAGGTGTGCGCGACGCGATGGTCCGCGTGCGCAAGGCCATCCACGGCGCCGAGCTTATGACCGAGACGAAGGCTAGCATCGACATAAAGGCGGGAAAGTGCGACTACATCCCGAACGACGCGGTTCAGGACACGATCCTCGAGGCGATGCGCATGATTCCGCTGCCCGAGCCCAGCTCCGAAGAGCTGGCGTTCGCGCGCGAGCTCCAGAAAACGGTCGCGCCTGGAGACCGCGCGGCCACCCTCCAGCCCATCGGGGCGCCCCTCGAACTTCTCAAGGCGCCGCTGCACCTCGGCATCGGGGATTTTGGCGCGGGCAAACGCATTGGCGGCTCGCTCGACACGGGCGACGTGTCGTACATCGTGCCCACGGGGCAGCTCAACGCCGCGACCTGGCCGCTCGGCATCGGCGCGCACACCTGGCAGTCCTGCGCGGCTTCAGGCGGAACCTGGGCGATGAAGGCCGCCCGCTACGCTGGAGAAGCCCTCGCGCTCACGGGCGCGCTCCTGGCGCTCGAGCCGAATCGCCTCGCCGCCGCCGCGAAAGAGCACAAGAAAGTGCCGCATTACCGCTCGACGATGGATGTGTGAACAGCGGATGAGGCGGCGCGGCCGTTTCTATCCCTCAGCGCTCTTCAGCGAGCAGCGTCTGGATCAGCCCAGAGCTCGCGCGCGCGTGGAAGAGGAGACGATCTTTGAGCTCGGCCTCGTCCGCGAACCTGAGCTTCCTGTTCCGCACCACAAAGGAGCCCGCGACCATCGTATCGCGTACGTTGTGCGCCTGGAGCGAGTAGACTGCAGTCGAATACCAGTCGTGTACCGGTAGGGCGTTGAAGTCGTCGAGATCGACGATCTGCAGGTCGGCGCACTTGCCGACTTCCAGCGAACCGATTTCCTCGGCGAGGCCCAGCACACGCGCGCCTCCCATGGTCGCCGCGAAGAGCGCCTCGCGGGCCGGCACGAGGTCGCGGCGCGCCTCGCGTACTTTCTGCAGCTTGGGATAGAGCGAGACGACGGTCTGCATGTCCATGGTGTTGCCGGAGAGTGGCCCGTCGGTACCGAGGCCCACAGGGGCACCAGCTTGCATGAGCCGCCACGCAGGGCTTATGGGGCGGCCCGATTTGGCGTTGGATGCGGGGCAGTGGGCGATGGAGAGGCCGCGTGCAGCGGCGAGCTCAATATCGGCCTCGTCGAGATAGAGCATATGCGCAGCGATAAGGCGCGGCGAAAGAATGCCCGTCGTGTCGAGGTAGCGCAGCACCGAACCGTGTCCGTTCGAGAAGCGCGCGTGCTCGAAGTCCATCTCCGCGATGTGCATCATGATCTTCGTGTCGAGCTTTTTCGCGAGGTTGACGATAGCCCGGAGGTGCTCCGCGTCCACCGTGTAGGGTGCGTGAGGCGCGATCATACCGCGTACCAGAGGATGGCCGCGCCACTCGCCCACGAGCCGCTCCGCCTTCGCGATACCTTCATAGGGTTCCGTCGCGTCGGGCGCGGCGAAGTCGACCACCGTTTCTCCCACCAGAGCTCGCATCCCGGCGCGCGCCGCCGCCCTCCCAACCTCTTCTTCAAAGTAGTACATGTCGGCGAAACAGGTCGTTCCCGACCGCGCCATCTCGGCCATCGTGAAGAGCGCCCCGTCGTAGACCAGCTCCGGCCGCACCATCTGCTTCTCGAGCGGAAAAATAAAGCGCGTCAGCCTGTCCTTAGCGTCTTCCTTCGCGCCGCGGAACGGGCTCATCGAGACGTGCGTGTGCGTGTTGACGTAACCGGGCATCACGAGCGCGCCGCGCGCGTCGACAATCTCTCGCGCGCGCCAGTCGGCACACCTGAGAGCATCGGGGCGCGCGGCGCGCTCGCCATCCATCGCCCCTACATCCACAATCTTTCCGTTACGCACCGCGACATAGCCCGGGTCGTAGATCGAGAACTGGCCATCCATCGTGAGCACCGTGCCGCCCACGATGCAAACATCACATTCCATGAACTTTTTCCTTCTTGGCGGTGCCCTGTGGTGCGGCGCTCTTTGTGGCAGCGTTTGCGAAGAGCTTGCGCTTGCGCTCGTTTTCTCGCCTGTCGCGCACCCAGGTGACGACCACGAATCCGAGGATCGTTACGGCGTAAGGCAGCGCCTGGATGAGTTCCGGCATGAGGCCGATGTTCTGGAGGTAGGTCGCCATGGCGTCCGTGAGGCCGAAGAGCAGTGCGGCGAAGATCGATCCCACAGCAGTTCCCCCCGCAACCACCTGCGCCGCGTTCGCCACATAGCCCCGCCCCGCGGCGATGCCCGAGGTGAAGTTCGAAGTATAGCCCATCGAGAGGAAACAGCCGGCGAATCCCGCGAGGATGCCCGAAATCACCAGCGTAAAGAACTTGATCTTGATGGGATCGATACCGGCCGCCTTCGCCGCCTCGAGGTTCTCGCCGGTCGCCTTGATCCTGCGGCCCACGGTGTAGCGCCTCAGGATGAAGTGGATCACCACGACCGAGAGCGCAGCAATGTAGACGATAATGTTTTGACCCGACACGACCTTTCCGATCCAAGGAATGTCCTTGATGAGCGGAATCTGCAGCGCCGGCAGCACCTTGCTCGGCAGCGAAGACGAAATGCCCTTGTCGCCCGTGAGCGCGAAGAGCACGAAAACAGTGCCGCCCGTCGCGACGAGATTCAACGCCACACCCGACAGCACCGCGTTCGCATCGAGCTTGAGCGCAAAGAACCCGAGCACAAGTGCGACCATCACCGACGCGGCGATTCCCGCAAGCAGCCCGATGAGCGCGCTCCCCGTGGCCGCGCTCACGATGACGCCGACAAGCGCAGCCCAGAGCATCGAGCCCTCGAGCGCCATATTCATGATGCCCGCCTGCGCCGTGATCACCGCCCCGAGCGTGACGAGGAGGATCGGCGCGGTGGAGCGGAGCACGATGAACCAGTAGTTGGAGGAAGAGACAACACCCGCAATGAAGTGGATCATCGCACTCCTCCCTGATTCTTGAGAATCTGTTTCCGCAGCTGACGTTCCTTGAAGTAATTGACAATTTTGTCCGAGGCGAGGATGAGGATGATCAAACCCTGCAGCAGGGTGATGAACTCGAAGGCGACATCGCCGCGCCTCGACATGAAATCGGCCCCGACGCGCAAGTACGCGAAAAAGGCTGCCGAGAGCGGCACGAACTTCGGATTGCGGCGCGCGAGCATCGCGACGATCACGCCGTCCCAGGCATAGGAGGGATCCATCTGCCAGATGAAGGAGCGGTAGAGACCCGACATCTCGACCGCGCCGCCGACCCCGCCTAAAAATCCCGAAATAAAGTGCGCGTACAGAATGACGCTCGTCACGGGAATGCCCGCGTACATCGCGAAGCGCGGATTAGCGCCGGTGATCCTTATTTCGTACCCCCAGCGTGTCCTGTAGAGAAAAATTGAAACGAGCACCACGAAACCCGCAGCGATGAGGAATCCGGCGTGCAGTTGTGTGTTCGGAATGAGCCTCGGGAGGAGAAAGGTCTGCTTGAAAGGCAAGGATGAGAGGATCGTCTGGCTCCTGTCGCGCAAGTAGTAGAGAATCACGAAACTGCCGAGGAAGTAGAACACATAGTTCAGCATGAGCGACGACACGAGCTCGTTCGCGCGCCAGCGGATCTTGAGGATCGCGGGCAGAAGACCGATAAGCCCGCCCACGATGCCCGACGCGATCATCGCCACTGCGGGGTGAATGCCCGCCGGCAGCGACACGAGCGTGCCGACCGCCGTGGCGACCACCGCACCGGTGTAGAGACTCGCGTCGACGATGAGGCTCATGTAGCGCAGTTGGTACACCACGCAGAGCGCGAGCCCCGTGAAGGTGATCGGCACCATGACAATCAAGAGATAATAGAGGTTGTAGGACCTCAGGAAAGGCGCGAGGAGAAAGTTTTTCGTCGATTGCACCGGATTCTTGCTCACGATGAAGATGAGGAGAACGCCCGCCAGCAGCGAAAAAATCGCGGCGAACAGCGTCACGAGTGCCGGCGCGAGCGATTCGCGGTCGACAAAGAATTTTTTTATGCTACTCATGAAGTACCTTCCTGATGTCGTCCTCGCTCTGGCGCTTGATGCCGAGCATGTAGAGACCGAGTTCCTTGTCGGTAACCGACGCAGCGCTCGGGAAATAGGCCACGATCTCGCCCTCGTGCATTACGATGAGCGAGTCGGAGAGCGCCATGACCTCCTGGAGATCCGAGGAGACGAGAAGAATGGCCTTGGCCGCGCCTCGCATCTCCATGATCTTTGCGTGGATGTACTCGATGGCGCCGATGTCCACGCCCCGGGTGGGCTGTGAAATGATCAATATCGACGCGCTGGCGGTGAACTCGCGCGCGACGACGACCTTCTGCATGTTGCCGCCGGAGAGACTCGCGACGGGCTGCTTCGCCGACTTGCAGCGGATATCGAACTCCTTTACAA
>CAYXOW010000007.1:272-22129 GCA_964466815.1 uncultured Treponema sp. | reverse complement strand
ACAAGTGTATCGGCGTAGGAACCCATCTCGCGGCGCTTGAGAAAGCCCGTGGTGGACGAGAAGGTGCGATTCCAGTAGCGATCGGCGAGGATGTTCTGTTCGATCGAGGCGGGTAGCGCGGTTCCTACCGTCATGCGGTCCTCCGCGATGTGCGCGAGTCCGCGGCGGCGAATGTAGCCGGGCGGGCGATTGGTGATCTCGACGCCATTCGCGCGCACCGTACCGCTCAGCGCTCGCTGCGCCCCCGTGATAATCTCAACGAGCTCGGTCTGCCCGTTGCCGTCGACGCCGACGGTCCAAAGGCTGGCCGACGGGGTCTCCATGTTCCGGATGTTAACCGTGAACTTCTTGTCGCGGCGGGCCTTCTCGTCCTTTGCGATGCCGAAATCGTCGACAAAGGCGAGATCGCGCACTTCGAGCGCCTTGGCGCCGGGGGCGAAGGGTGGATGGGCAACTTCGAAGCGAACTTCGCGCCCCACCATCTCGTTCGATATCTGGTGGATGTCGATTTCGGCAACCTCGTGCGTCGCGATCAGTTTACCGTCGCGCATCACAGTCACGCGGTCGCAGAGCTGGAAAATTTCCTTCAGCTTGTGACTGATGAAGATAATGGTCTTTCCCTGATCCCTGAGCGCCTTGAGTTCGACGAAGAGCTCTTCGGTTTCCTGCGGAGTGAGCACCGCGGTGGGCTCGTCCAGGATGAGAATGCGCGCCCCTCGATAGAGGGCTTTCAAAATTTCGAGCTTCTGACGCATCGAGACCGAGAGGTCGGCGACGCGCGCCTCCGCGATGACGGGCAGATTGTAGTGCTTTGAGAGCTCTTTGGTGACGCGGACGGCGGTTTCGAAATCGAAGGTGCGCGATGTAGGACGCTTCGGCTCCTTGCCGAGCACGAGGTTCTCGGCGGCGGTGAGCGAGGGCACGAGCATGAAGTGCTGGTGCACCATCCCAATACCCGCCTTGATCGCGTCGAACTCCGAAGCGAGCGAAACAGGCTTTTCGTCGATCAAAATCTGCCCCGCCGAAGGCGCTTCCTCACCGTAGAGCATCTTCATGAGCGTGCTCTTGCCGGCGCCGTTTTCGCCCACCAGCCCGTGAATCTCGCCCTCGAGGACCGAGAATTCTATGGACTTATTGGCGAAGGTGCCGTTCGGGTATATTTTCGAGAGTTTTTCAGTGCGAATGAGCGTGTGCAAGATAGTCTCCGATGGACGAGAGGCTGCCCGAATCGGACAGCCTCTTCGCGTACAACATGCGTGTGTGGCGCGAGCACCGACGAATCTACGCCGATGCCGAGCCCAATGTGCGAATCATTTTGCGGCGTTGACCGAATCTCTCAGTTTGTTGATCTCGTCAGCGGTCATCGTGAAGGCCGAGGGGATGGTCACTTTGCCGGCCTTGATGTCGCTCTGGAGTTTCTCGAGCTCTGTCTTGATCGAAGAGGGAACCGCCTTATTGAAAGGCGCGTACGCGATGACGCCTTCAGCAGCGCCCACGTAGACTTTCTGTCCGCCCAGCTTCTGTCCGCTCATGTATTTCTCGAACGCCTGGAAGAGGGTGAGGTCGACGCGCTTCATGGTCGAGGTGAGGATGAGGTCGGCCTTTTTAGGCTCGTTGCCGAAGAGGCTCGCCTGGTCGGTGTCGACGCCGATGGCGTACTTGTTGGTCTCGACCGCGGCGTCGAAGACTCCGAGGCCGGCGCGGCCTGCGGCGTGGTAGACGATGTCGGCGTTGTACGACTTGTATTGCACGAGCGCCTGGTCCTTCGCCTTTGCGGTGTCCGTGAAGGAGTTGACGTAGTTGTAGATAATCTTAATGGAAGGATTCATTTTCTGGGCGCCCGCGATGTAGCCCACGAAGAAGTCGTTGATGCCGGTGATATCGCGTCCGCCGATGAAACCGATGACGTTGTTGGAGTTGATTCTCGGGTCGGTAGTGTACTTGGTCATGAGTCCCGCGAGGGCGCCCGCCAAGTAACCGGCTTCGGAATTCTTGTACTGAATCGAGTAGACGTTACCGATATCGCCATTGATCCACCCGTCGTACATGACATAGAGAGTCTTCGGATAGCGCGGGGCGACTTCCTGCACTGCGGAGTTGAAGTTGTTCGAGCAGAATACGACATCGTAGCCTTCGGCGCCTGCGTCCTCGAGCGAGGGGGCAAATTTGGCGACATCCGTACCGAGCTCGGTGTACTTCACTGTGACGTTCGCGCCGTACTTCTGCTTAATAAGTTCGAGCGACGCGCGTGCGGAGTCGTTGAATCCCTTATCGCCGAGCGATCCGGAGATGAGGAGAAATACGTTCGCCTTGCTGGGGGTCTGCGCCACAGCGGGGAACAAGAGCA
The DNA here is from genome assembly GCA_964466815.1 of uncultured Treponema sp. GTDB lineage: Bacteria > Spirochaetota > Spirochaetia > Treponematales > Rectinemataceae > Rectinema. The sequence goes on along the minus strand of CAYXOW010000007.1, from coordinate 19,782 downwards.
CCGCGCTGAGGAAGATGAGACCCATGACCTTGAGTGTTTTCATGTGCGCTCCTTTGCGATCTGCGCCGGATTCGGCGCAGCGACGAATAATGCAGCAATGCGGTAAAGAAATCTTGCTGCTTTGCAGTTAAGGGAAACCACTAAATCGAGCCTCGGTCAAGTAGGCGTACTGTGGGCCGACACGCGGAGGAGCGTCGCGCGAGTGCGCGCGTGCCGGGGCCCCCGCATGTGAGTTGGCCGGTTTCAAACCGTACTCTACGCGAGTGCGCGCCTTGCACCGCGCAGCCACCCGCGATACTGTGATTCCCATGAAATCGGTCGAAAAAATGAGATTGAAGGTCGATGAGGCCATCCTCGACGCGCGCGTGGCTACACTTGGATTCGCGGCGCGGCTCGAGGGGATGCCGGAGACAGGGTTCCAGGAATACAAGACCGCGGCTGCGCTCGAAGAGCGGCTCAGGGCGCTGGGGAATGCTGTGGAGGTCGAGGTCGGCCTCGCGCGCACGGGCGTGAGAGCGAGCGCCGGGCCCGGCGGCGCCCCCGAAATCGTGTTGCTCGCCGATATGGACGCGTTGCCGACGCGCGGCGCTACAGGGGGCGTCATGCACTCCTGTGGACACCACGCGCAGATGGTGGCGATGGTGGCGGCATTCGAGGCGCTGTGCGCCGCGCGCGCGCCCGAGGAATTTGGGTTTCGATTGAGCTTTGTGGGGGCGCCGGCCGAGGAGTACACCCAGATCGACTTTCGCAAAGAGCTCAGAGCGAAAGGCGAAATCAAGTATCTGAGCGGAAAGCAGGAACTCATCAGGCTCGGCGTATTCGACGGCGCCTCTGCCGTCCTCAAGTACCACTCGATGGCCGACAGCCCCGATCGCCTCGCCACCGTCAACGGCACGCTCAACGGCTTTGTCGCGAAGCAGGCAACCTTTATCGGCAAAGCGGCACACTCCGGCGCCGCGCCCGACCAGGGCATCAACGCGCTCAACGCCGCATCGCTCGCCCTCCTTGCGATCCACGCCCAGCGCGAAACCTTCCGCGACGACGATCACATCCGCGTGCACCCCGTCATGAAGGACAGCGGTACCACGGTGAACACCGTCCCCGATAGGGCCCAGCTCGAAACCTACGTGCGCGGCGCCAGCATCGCCGCCATCAAAGGCGCCGCCCTCAAGGTGGACCGAGCGCTCGCGGCAGGAGCCCTCGCTTGCGGGGCAGAACTGCGCATCGCGACGACCCCCGGCTATCAGCCCTTCCGGCCCAGCCCCGCGCTCGGAGAAGAGCTGGCGCGATCCGCGTCGCGCTTTGTTCCTGTCGACCGCATCGACCTGGTCGACCGCTCCTTCGCGTCCGACGACATCGGCGACGTGGCGAGTCTCGTGCCCGCGTGCCAGCTCGGCTTTTCGGGGTTCTCCGGCACCATCCACGGCGCCGACTTCCTCGCCTGCGACGCGGATCGCGCCTACCTCACGCCCGCGCGCATTCTCGCCGATCTCGTCCTCACCTTGGGCGCCGAAGGCGGCGCCCTGGCGTCCCAGGTGCGCCGCAACTTCGTTCCTGCACTTTCAAAGTCCGACTATCTGGCGTATCTTGATGAGTGCTTCGAAGAAAAAACCTACAATTTTAAGGAATGGCCATGTACAGAGCGGTAATATTCGACTTCGGCAACGTACTCTGCGGTGTCGACCGCGAGAGTTTTATAAGGAAGGCAGCCCGCCACGCTAGAGCGAAGAATCCCGAAGAGCTTCTCCGCACGCTGTGGGGCACCGACATCGAACACGAGTTCGAAACGGGAAAAATGGACTCGCACGAGTACTTCCGGCGCGTCCAGGCCCTCGTCGATCTCGATCCTTCGTACTCCTACGAAGATTTCGTCGAAGATTACAAGGGTATCATCACACCCAATCCCGACGGCGAGCGCGGTCTCCTGGCTGCGGTGCAGCACGGCGTGCGCACCTTTGTGCTCTCGAACACCTCATTTCTGCACGCCTCGGTGATCTTCGACAACGAACTGCTCGGCACCTACCCCGAGCTCTACATCCTCTCGTACAAGGTCGGCGCGATGAAGCCCGATCTCCGCCTATGGAAGAAGCTCCTCGAGTACACATCCCTTGCACCCGAAGACTGTCTCTACATCGACGACATCGAAGAGTACTGCCAGGCGGCACGGAGTCTCGGAATGGGCGCGTTCAGATACGATTTTCGTACACATGATCTCTCACAAGTTCTGAATAATATGCTAAAATAAGAAGTGTAAGACATTTCAAGTGCCGGCAGTTAGGCCGCATCTTAGGGGCTTTTGCCGGAACAGGAGGTTGTATGAAACGATTTGCGGTAGTGCTTATCTGTCTGCTCCTCGCGGTTTCCGCGTGGGCGGCGGGTGGAAAAGTTGTTGTCTACACGGCGCATGAAGACACCATCATCAACGCCCTCGTCCCAATGTTCGAGAAGGACAATCCCGGCATTAAGCTTGAGTACGTCAAGCTCGCGTCGGGCGATGTCATCAAGAGAGCGAAGGCCGAAGCCGCGCGCCCCCAGGCCGACGTCATCTGGAGTATCGGCGGCGAGCAGCTCGAGGCCGAAAACCAGATTCTCGCCCCCTATACCCCGAAAGATTGGGACAAGATCAACCCGGTCTACAAAGTCGGTACGAACTGGCTCCCCTACACCGGCATCATGAACGTGTTCATCGTCAACACCAAGATGCTCACGCCGGACAAATATCCCAAGACCTGGACCGACCTCACCGATCCGCGTTTCAAAAAGCTGATCAGCTCCGCGCGCGCCGACAAGTCCGGTTCATCCTACATGCAGCTCTGCAATGTCCTCTCGATCTACGGCGACAAGGGCTGGGACGTATATAAAGGGATCATGAAGAACATGGTCATTTCGGCGTCTTCCGGCTCCGTTCCAAAGTTCGTCAGTGATGGACAGCAGGCGGTGGGCATCACGCTCGAAGACAATGCGTACAGGTATGTCGCGGGCGGCGGCCCTGTGGCTATCGTCTACCCGACCGACGGCACTGTCGCGGCGCCGGACGGCATCGCCCTCCTCAAGGGAGCTCCCGATCTCGAGAATGCGAAAATTTTCATCGACTGGTGCCTCTCGAAGCCAGTTCAGGAATACCTCGTCGACGCGATGGCCCGACGCCCCGTTCGCATTGACTGCAAGAATCCGAATGGCCTTCCTCCCATCTCATCGATCAAGACAGTACCTTACGATTTCGCGTGGGCCGCGAAGAACAGCAAAGAATTCGTCGCGAAATTTGTCGACATCGCGATGGAACTCGGACTCTAATCGGATAGTTCCGAGCTAAGGAACCGCCGGCATCGCACGCCGGCGGTTTTTTTTACATAGAGCGTTCGAAGTGCTTTTTCGAGCATTGATGGAAGCGCTTGGATTCTATACAATTTTTCGTATTGAACAACATGAGGGGGAAGCATGGCTTCGATTCAGATAGTGGGACTCGAGAAGCATTTCGGCGAAGTAAAGGCGCTCTCTGACATCAATCTCGAAATCGAGAAGGGCGAATTTTTTACGCTGCTGGGGCCTTCCGGCTGCGGCAAGACGACGCTTTTGCGAACGATCGCCGGTTTCTATCATCAAGATAAGGGTGACATTTACATCGACGGCGAACTCATCAACAAGGTTCCCGCGTATCAGCGCAACACCGGCATGGTCTTTCAGAATTATGCGGTGTTTCCTCACATGAGCGTGTACGACAATGTTGCATACGGACTGCGCGTAAGAAAGTTTACGAAAGAAGAAATCTCACGTAAAGTTTCCGCGGCGCTCAAAAGCGTCCACCTCGAGGGCTACGAGCAGCGCACGCCCGACAAACTCTCCGGTGGTCAGCAGCAGCGCGTCGGTCTCGCCCGCGCCATGGCCATTCAACCCCGCGTCCTCCTCTTCGACGAGCCGCTCTCAAACCTCGATGCCAAGCTCCGCATCGAGATGCGTGAAGAGATCCGCGCTGTGCAGAAGTCGCTCGGGATTACTTCGATCTACGTCACGCACGATCAGGAAGAGGCCCTCGTGATCTCCGATCGCATCGCGGTGATGAATCAAGGAGTGATTCAGCAGATCGGCGCGCCCTGGGAGATCTATTCGAACCCGCAGAACACCTTCGTCGCCTACTTTGTTGGCAAGATCAATATGCTCAAGATGAAGCTCGAGCCAGACACCGAAGCCGGCATGCGCCGCGCAACGCTCGGCTCCCTGTCGCTCCTCGTACCCGCCGAGGGCACGGCGTCGCTGAAAGAGATCATCGCGGCATTCCGTCCCGAGGATGTCATCGAAGCCGGTAACGACCGCAGCGCTAATATCATGGTAGGCACGCTTAAGACGGTGAGCTTCATGGGATCGGTCGCCCGTTTCGAACTTGTGGTTGAAGATCAGGAGATCGTCATCGATCGACATCGCCCTCGGGAGGCGAGTATGCCGAAAATTGGCTCCGAAGTCTCCTTCGCGGTGCACGCCGATTCCATTCTGCTGTTCGATACGGAAACCGGCCGCAGAATAGGCAAAGGAGCCAAGCGATGAGGCCGGAAAACGACGGTTTGACCAAGCGCTCCAAAGGCCCTGGCTTTTGGTCGCTTGTGATTCTCGGAGGATTCATCGTCGTGGTGATCTTCCTGATCTATCCGCTCTTCGATATTTTTCGCTACAGCTTTCTCGACAAATCGACGCTGAAATTCTCGTTCTCGAACTGGAAGGCGTTTCTTTCGAAGGTCTACTATTTGAGGGCATTCTGGCACTCGATGTATATCGCGATCATGACGACCTTGTTTTCAGCCTTGTTCGGAATTCCGCTCGCATTCTTCACGACGCGCTTTCGCATTCGAGGAACGAATCTTCTCAATACTCTGGCGGTACTGGCTCTCCTGTCGCCCACTTTTATCGGCGCTTACTCGTGGATCACGATGCTGGGCCGGAACGGCTTTCTCCGCGTCCTGTTTCAGGGGATCGGTATCAACCTTCCCGACATCTATGGCCCGCTCGGAATCATTCTGGCCGATTCGCTGCAGTATTATCCCTTCATTTCGCTGATGACCGCGGGGGCCCTCATGACGATCGACCGCTCGCTCGAAGAGGCGTCGGAGAACCTTGGCGCTCGATCGGTGAGAACTTTTTTCAGTGTGACGCTGCCGATGGTGCTGCCGTCGGTGACAGGCGGCGCGCTTATCGTGTTCATGATGTCCCTCTCGAACTTCGGCACGCCGATGGTCATCGGCGGGAACTACCTCGTTCTACCGACTCTCGCCTACAACCTCTTCACGAGCGAGATCAGCGAGATGCCGGGCATGGCGTCGACGGTCTCCATCGTCCTCATTCGCTGCGCCTCGGTGGCCATCGTGCTGCAGCAGTGGCTCTCATCGCGGCGAAAGTACGCGAGTATGCTCGTGAACAGGCCCGTCGTCAAGCAGCTCAAAGGAATCAAGTCCGTGCTGGCGCACGCGCTCTGTTACTTCATCGTATTCTTCTCGACCATGCCGCTCGCCGTCATCGTGTACTACAGTTTCCGCAAAACTTCTGGTCCTGTGTTCAAACCGGGATTCAGCCTCGAGAGTTACCGTCAGATCTTCTTCGATATTCCAAAAACCGTGGCCAATAGCTTCATCTACTCGATTGTCGCGGTCGTGCTTATCGCCTCCATCGGCACTTTGCTGGGGTTTGTGATCGCGCGCAAGCGGAACGCAGCTGTCAAACTGCTCGATCCGCTCCTCATGATCCCCTACATCGTACCCGGCACCGTACTCGGCATCGGCTTCATCGTCGCGTTCAACCGACCGCCGCTCATTCTCGCGGGCACGGCGTGGATCATCATCCTGACCTACTTTATCCGGCGTCTCCCGTACTCGGTCCGATCGGCAGCCTCGATTCTCAAACAGATCGATCCAGCGCTCGAAGAGGCAGGTATCAATCTAGGCTCGCCCCCGGGGCGCACCTTTCGCACCATAACGCTTCCGCTTATGCAGGGAGGCATCATATCCGGAGCGATCATGAGCTGGGTCACCTCGATGAATGAGCTCTCGGCTTCGATCCTGCTCTATGTCGGCAGCACGATGACGCTCCCCATCAAGATCTATCTCTCTGTGGTCGACGGCTATTTCGGTACGGCGAGTGCGATGTCGACGATTCTCTTCGTGGTGACGGGCATCGCCATGTTCGTGGTGAATAAGTACTTCAACCGCGGCAGCGAGACGTTCATCGGAGCGTAAAGGCAGATGTATCCACGATTCGAACCGGACTACGCGCCCGACACCGAAACGGTGAACTCGCTGCAGCGCGAGCAGGCGGAGGGCGCCTTTTTTTCTGCGCTCGATCACGACCTGAGCGTCTTTATTCTCCGGCATGGGCAGAGTGAGGGGAACGCGAGCAACACCTACCAAGGGCGGCTCGATTTTCCGCTGTCGGCGCGCGGCGAGGAGCAGGCGAGGGCTGCTGGTGAGTGGCTCAAGCAGATCAAGCCTGACCGCATCATCTCGAGCCCCATGCTCCGTGCACACCGATCGGCCGAGATCATTGCCGAGACTGCCGGAATCGACCGCGTCGAGCTGAGCGATATTCTCATCGAGGTCGATGTGGGGCTCTTTTCAGGCATCGATCCCGACACCGCAGCTCGGCGCCACCCCGAGCTCTGGAACGATTTTTACTCGCGGAGTTGGGACGCGATTCCCGATGCCGAGACTTCGCGTCAAATGTATGCGCGCGCAATCCTCGCCTGGCGCCGGATAAGGGAAATCGGCATGCAGGGCGCCTCGCGCATCGTGTGTATGACCCACGGCGGGCTCCTGCAGTGGCTCATGAAATCGACGATGGGAGCCCACGCGTGGCTGCCCCTCCTTCCTATGTCGAACTGCGGCATTTCGCAGTATGACATCGAGTTCATCGCGAAGAGATCGCCCGCCTTCGTGGCCTGGTCTATGATCAATTTTCATCCAGTCCACCTCCCGGAGGCGGCAAAACCCATCCCTTGACATCACTCAACCGTTCCTAAAATTTGAAGCATAGCGCCTCCACCCTGCGTCTACCACGTGAGGAGGTGCAAAATGCGCACACATTCAGCAACAGTGATCGTCGCGTGCCTGCTTCTCGCAGCAGTCGCGCGGCCCTTCGCCCTTGAACAGGGAGGTGCATCGCGTGCCCCCGCCACGTGGTCCTTCGTCGATGGCGTTCCCCTCAGCCAGAACGAATGCGCCACGGTGGTGGGAGGAGATGTGCGTATGTCGCTCAATAGTAATCGAACCACACTCACGGTCAATGTCATCGATAATGAGTACGAGGCGCGTCTTGGAAGGATCGCTCCTAAAAACGTGTTCGAGTTCGATGTGCACAACCGCATCGTCGATACGACACAGGCTCCGTTCATGCCCGCGACGAAGGATGGCAGGGCTCTCGCGGCTGCTGCCGCCACTACGACGAGACCATCGCAGTTTCCCGAAGGGTACTGGAGCATCACGGCCATAACACCGCGCCAAGATAAATACGGGCCATACATGATCTCTACCAATGCAGTGGGTAGCGTCGAGGTGTTTATGAACAATGGTGCGGGCAATTATACGTCAGTAGGGTATTACAGCGATCTCGGCTATGCTCTCCATGCGAATACGAATCCTTTTAATGTTTCTAAATCGTACGGTTGTCCCGTCATGAAACAGGAAGACATCGCTGCGCTTGCGCAGATTTTGAAGGCCGACAAGGCGGAGAATGCGAATGCGGTGCAGAAACTTCTTGTGCCTGGGTTCGAACGGCCAGGTCAGACGGTTGTACCGCGCGCAGCTGCAGAGCCGCGCGGTCTACGCGACTGATTGAAAAGCGGGTCGCCATCGTCGTGCGCGAGGGGCGTGGGGCGATGGTGGCCCATTGCGACTGGGATGTCGCGCAAAGTAAAAGCAGAAAAAGTTCTTTCAAGAGAAAGGAATATCGCTTATATTGAAGAGAAGAGGAGGTGTGGTATGAAACGAGGTATGTTCATCGTAGCGGGTAGTGGAGTTCTTGCGCTCGCCGCGGCGCTGGGTTTGCTTGTATCGTGCAATCGACCCAAAGTTATTGAAAAACCGTTGACTTCGACATCTCAGTCCTCGCAGGAATCGGCCACTTCGGCGCCTGGGCAGACGACGCCGGCGCCTGGCCCTCATCCCGAAGCGGCAATCGGTGTGCCGGAGGTCCTGCGCAAAGCGGAAAATACTCTGGTGGTATACCGTCACACTGGCCCGGGCTACGCCGAATCGTATGGCTTCGATACCTACATCTTCCGTATCCTCACCGATGGCGCCGGTCAAATTACGGGCGGAACCTCTTACGAGCGCACCATCGGCGGGGAGATCGAAGCGGTGAATTTCAATGCGACCACCGCGCAGAATGTAATATCGCTCACTGCTTCTTCGGCGAACGGGAAATCCTGGACGGATAAGCTCGCGATAACACACAGTTCGACGCAAGGCGGGCAGATCGAGGTGTCTGGTGCGCATAAAATGATCGTCAGCCTCGATAATGACCTCAAATTTATGTCGACGGATAAAAAATATGAGGAAAAATACTCGGTCGATCCGGCGCGCAAGGATCTACCTTCTGAGATCACGAGGGCAGGCGCGGTTGTAGAGAAAGGGGCGTGGACCTATCCGGAAAATGGAAAGGCTGAATACACGCAGACTAAACCGAATGACACGCAAAATACAGAAGGCTTTAAAATTACGCTTTGGTATGCCGACAAGGGCGATATGCGTTTTACCACCGAAGGACCCGAACCGATCAATGAAGTGTACGCAGCAGGGTTGGCGTCAATCCTAGGGAGCGACCACGCTCTTGTGAACGCCGTCATGCTCGATCTGATGCTCGGGGAATCGCGCTACCTGCGCCCACTGTACGCATTTGCAATTTCCAAGCTTGGCCGAGGCAAGTGAATTTCGCGCCGTCCGAGAAGATATTGTATTCGATCGGGCTTCTATGATTGAATGCAGTATCTCAAAGTAAAAAGGGAAATGATAATGAGTATTCATATTGCTGCGCAGAAAGGCCAGATCGCCGACAGGATTCTTCTACCAGGCGATCCTCTCCGCGCGAAGTTTGTCGCGGAAAACTACCTCGAGAATCCAGTTCGCTTCAACGAAGTTCGTAACATGTTCGGCTACACGGGCCTCTACAAAGGCAAACCTATTTCGGTGATGGGCACGGGAATGGGCATGCCGAGTCTTTCAATCTATGTCAACGAGCTGATCCGCGAGTATGGCGTTCGGCGTCTTATACGCATAGGGACCTGCGGCGGTATGCACTCCTATGTCAGTGTCCGCGATATCGTGCTCGCAATGAGTTCGAGCACGGATTCGGCCGTAAACCGCGTCCGTTTCAACGGAATGGATTATGCGCCGACCGCCTCGTTCTCGCTGCTCAAAGCTGCGTGGGAAGCCGCGACCGAAAGGAAGTTGCGGGTATTTGCGGGGCCGGTGCTGAGTTCAGACATGTTCTATACGGAAGATCCCGATCAGTGGAAGCTGTGGGCGAAGTTTGGGGTGGTGGCGGTGGAGATGGAAACCGCCGAGCTCTACACGCTGGCCGCCAAGTATGGCTGCGAGGCGCTCTCGGTACTCACAGTGTCGGATCACCTGGTGACAGGCGAAACGACAAGCGCCGAAGAGCGACAGGTGTCGTTCCGTGCGATGATGGAAGTGGCACTCGAGGCGATATTCGCCTGATCGATTCTTCGCGAGATTCCATGCGCCCGCACAAAAATCGGGGCACGAGTGCGATCCTTTAGACGCTCTTGAAGGCCTCTATATCACGCTCGATCTTCTGGGTCTGGGTATAGAGGTTGTCTTTTATCTTCTTGAGTTCTGCGCTCACTTCCTGAGCGAGGCGGGCCTCTTCGGCCTTCCGCTGTTCGAGCGCGTCTTGCGACACTTTTCGTATCTTCGAGTCCATCGAAGTGAGCCAACTGTCGATCTGTTGATCTATGGCCTGCCTTCTCGATTCGAGGTCGGCGCTGATGTTCTGCTCGAATGCGCCGATCGCCTCGGTAACGTTGCCTTCCGCTGCGCTTCTGAGCTCTTCGGCGCGGTTCTTGGTTTCTTCGAGGGAATCGCGGAGTGAAGAAATTTCACCGAGGAATTCTTTTTCGAATGATGCTCGGTGGGTTTCAAAAGACTGACCGAACTGCGCGAATTGCTCTTCGAGGGCTGCGCGTTCAGACTTGAATCGCGCGACGAGCGCCGAAGCTGTTTCCATCGTCTCTTTCTGAACGCGAGCCATTTCGGCCGACATCGCGGAGAGCGCCGCCTTCGCCTCGGAGAGCCGCCGCTCCGTATCGGAGACTTGCGCTTCTGTCTGGCGCGACAGTTTGTCGAACCCCTCCGCGATATGCTCGCGGAGGGTGGAGAATGCCGCGTCCTCGATAGAGTTCGCTCGAGATGTGGCCACTTCGAGAGATTTGGCGGTTATGGCGTCGATCTGGTCGCGGAGCGAAGATGCCCGCTCGATGGCCGCCTGGGCGTCTGCTTGAGAGCGCTCAAATTTCTCAACGATTTCGGTGAGGCGCTCGTGGAGCTGATCGAGAATATCGTCGCGGAAACCGTCGAGTATCTGTTTCGCGTCGTGCCCGAACTGCTCTTTAATCTTCGGCATTTCCGCTTCGATGCTGTCCATTTTTTTGCCTGCGGTCTCAAGACGACGCGCGAGCGCTTCGACATAGTCGTTTTGTTCTGCGAGGTGCGCGATGTTCTGATCGACGCGCTTGGTCATGTCCATGAGCTTCGCGAGAATGGTGTCGTAGTCTTTGAAGCGGTTGGCGATTTCGGTGATGGAATCGGACTTTTCGTCGATTTCGGCCTGGGCGTCTTGAATTTTTTCGAGGACGACCTTTGCCGCTTTTTGCTGGACATCAAGATCGATTCCGTAGTGCTTAATCTCTTCGGATTTCGATTCCACATAGGAGCCGAGTTCGCTCTTGAGTTTTTCACCCATACGTTTCAGTTTTTCGAGCGACCTATTGTCGGCGGTGAGCAGATGATAGGCGCCGAACATGGCGACGACGATGACGAGCGTTACCAGATTTCCGACTGAAAACAGCATTCGCGGCTCCTTTTTTCAAGTATAGCCTCCAAAATTGTTTTAAAAAAGTGCTGGCGCGATCAAATTTAGAAAAGGAAAATCCACCGCAGGGAAAAAGCGATAAAATGCCTAAAAACAAATGAGGCGATCCTGCTGCGAAACGCGCGTATGTTGAAGCTGAGTGCTTGACAAAATATTTCCTTCAGTTACAATGCTCTCCGCGAATCGAAGGGAGGTGAGGATTATCCATCAGATCACTGTCGAGGACAATGAGCCCCTCGAAAAGGCACTGAAGCGCTTCAAACGCATGGTCGAGAAGGAAGGCATCATTCGCGAGTGGAAACGCCGCGAATACTTTGAGAAGCCGTCCGCCATCCGCAATCGCGAGAAAAAAGCGCTCGAACGAAAGCTCATGAAAAAAACCCGCAAGGCGCAGGAAAGCAAATATTGATGCCGAGGCGGCCCGGGCCGCCGCTATGAAAAGCCGCTTATATAGCGGCTTTTTTATTACAGGAAAGGAAGTTATGCGCACGCGAACCCTATCTCTTTTAAAGACATATATGGTTGGAATGTTGGCGGTGGTGCTGTTTACCGCCTGCGCTCAGAGCGCATCGAGTCAGGACCTCAACAAGCCCAACCCGAAGCTCAAGACTGTCGATCTGAAAATTGGCTCCGCGGTGGTCAAAGCTGAAGTCGCGCTCACCGAGATCGAGCGCAATCGCGGTCTCATGTACCGCACCTCGCTCCGCGACGGCGAAGGCATGCTCTTCGTCTTCGATTACGACCAGCAAGTTTCGTTCTGGATGAAGAACACCAAACTTCCGCTCTCGCTCGCCTACATACTCTCCGACGGCACCATCGTTCAAATTCTCGACCTCGTGCCATTCTCCGAAGAACCCCGGCCCTCCTCGCGCAGCGTGCGTTACGCCCTCGAAGTTCCGCAGGGGTGGTTCAGCCGCGCGGGAATCAAAGTCGGCGACCGAGTCCAGATACCCTCACTTAAATAACTCTCGGCTGGTCGTGCATGTGTCGGGCTCGCCCGTTTGTCGGCCCGCATGTCTAGCGGCCCGAATTGGGCGCCCAGCGTTGGGCCGCCAGAATTTCGAGGCCGACGAACTCATCCCGCCGCGTGCGGCCACCTCGTCCATCATTGCCAAATTTCCGATCAGACTGTAATTTATATAGGCTACACGCACAACTACAGAGGTATAAGGAATTATTATGCTCGATATAGTCAAATATGGAGACCCGGTTCTCACCCTGAAAGCGAACGAAGTTACGGAATTCAACCTCGACATCGAGAAGCTCGTGTTCGAGATGCACGATGCCATGATCCGAGATCGAGGCATGGGGCTCGCCGCTCCTCAGGTCGGCGTTTCGCTCAGGGTGTTCATCGTCGGCATCGATGCTGAGCCGCTGCGTGTGTTTATCAATCCAAAGATTACCGCTGCAAGCGAAGAAACGAGCGAGTACGAAGAGGGCTGCCTGTCTTTTCCCGGCCTCTACTTCAATGTGACGCGCCCTGCAGCGGTGGATATCGAGGCCTTCGATACGCGAGGGAAGCACTTCAAACTGCGAGCTGACGGAATTCTGGCGCGCGTCATTCAGCACGAGAACGACCACCTCGACGGCATACTCTTCATCGACAGAATTTCTCCCGCCAAACGCCGACGCGCCTTGGCGCACTACAGCCGCATGATGAGCATGTGAGGTCGCGAACGTGCGCGTGCTCTTTGCCGGAAGCCCCGAAATCGCAGTGCCCACCCTCAAAGCGATCGCTGCATCGACGCACACAGTGGTTGGCGTGCTCACGAACCCTGAGGCGAAAGTGGGGCGCGGTCTAAAACCGACCGATACCCCGGTGGCGACAGCAGCCACAGCGCTTTTTGGAAATGCCGTGCCCATCTTCACCTTTGAATCGCTCAGAACCGAGGCGCGCGAGACAATCGCCGAACATGCCCCCGATATCCTCGTCTCATTCGCGTACGGGCGTATCTTCGGCCCTAAGTTCATGGCACTCTTCCCCCGCGGAGGCATCAATGTTCACCCGAGTCTCCTCCCGCGTTGGCGCGGCAGTTCGCCCATACAACACGCCATCCTCGCGCGCGATCGTGAAACGGGCATCTCGATCCAGCTCCTCGCCCCCGAAATGGATACCGGCGATATTCTTTTATCGCGGCGACTCGAACTCAGCGGAAAAGAAACAGCGCGATCGCTCACCGAGTTCTGCGCCGCAGCTGCTGCCCCCATGGTGATCGAAGCGCTCGATGCGATCGAAGCGGGGAGAGCGCAAGCGGTTCCCCAGCGCGGAGAGCCTTCATATTGCGGAAAAATCGCCAAGGAAGACGGGCGAATCGACTGGAAAACAATTTCTCTCGAAATTGATGCAAAAATACGCGCCTTCGACCCCTGGCCGGGAACCTTCACGTTTTTCAGGCAGACGAGGCTCTCGATACTCGAAGCTGAGCTTGCCGACGATTTTGTCCCCGACAGCAGCGCGGGCCATGTGACAAATTCGGCGCCGGGGACTATAATCGCAGTATCCGCGCAGAGAGGCATCATCGTTGCGGCAGGGCAGGGGTATATCGCGGTGAAGCGCCTTCAGCTTGCGACGCGCAAGGCTGTGGGATATCGCGATTTCGCGAATGGAACGAGAGATATAGTGGGTACGGTTTTTGAATGAGGGCAGCGCCTCGCCGTCAAGATATTTCGCCGCATTCATCCTTGTGCACGAAGGAATAAAAGAACATGGCAAAGAAAGATTTTAAAGATATCACCGAAACATTGAAGCAGACCGCGTCGAAAGCCCCAGCAAAAGTCTCGGCGGCGGTCAAGAACGTCGTCGAGACCGCCAACGAACAGCGTCAGCGCATCTCGGAGTGGACAAGACCTCAGAAGCGCACCTTTGTGCTCTTCGGCATTCTTATGTTCCTCGTGCTGGTCTTTGTGGCGGTATTTGTCTTTTTCTTGACACTCAAGGGCGCGGAGCGAACCATGGTCCCCGATGTTCGGCACATGGACCTCGCCGACGCCCTCGTGACCATGCAGCAGCGCGAGCTCTATCCGCGCATCACACTCCGATTCACCGATAATCCCCTGGACAGAAACCTCGTGCTGGACCAATCGCCGCCCCCCGGGAGCATCGTCAAGGCCGGAAGGCGCATCAACCTCGTGGTGAGCCGTGGCGCGGTGCTCGACAAGATTGAAGACTATTCCGGCCGAAACATCGACGATCTGCGGCTCTACCTCCAGGGGCTCCAGGCAACCGCCAAAGGGCTCGTGAGCATCCGTGAACCGCCGCTCTACATTTTCGATAATTCCGCGCCCGGCACCATTCTCGACCAAAACCCGAAACCGGGCACCGAAATTTCCGGTCCTACCGTGCTCGATCTTGTGGTGAGCAAAGGGCCCGAAGCCAAAGATATAGCGATGCCCTCGCTCATCGGGCTCTCGATCAAGGAAATGGCCTCGAAGGCCGCACAGCTACCCCTCGTGTTCAACTACAAGATGCGCGCCGCGCACGAAAAGGAGACACCAGGAACCGTCGTAGAGCAGTCGGTGGCTGCCGATTCGACGCTTAAACAACTCACCCTCGTTCAGATCACGATCGCCGCGCCGGCCGCGAAAAAAGGCACCACCTCGGGCATATTCGAGTACACGCTGCCCGAATATCCCTATATTGTGCCTGTCGAACTCGATGTCATCGTGCCGAACGGCGCGCGAACTTCAGTGTATTCAGTGAAGCATCCAGGCGGAGCCTTCAGCGCACCATTCTCGGTGCAGAGCGGATCGGTGCTGGTGCTGATGGTGAGCGGTGCGGAGGTGACACGCAAGGAGGTCAAGTGATGAACGAGCGCGGAGAGATCCCTGTCGAAATCGTTCACCTATACGCCTACGATATCGGACGGGCTGTCGACCTCAAAAAAGTTGCCTCGCTCGTGCCGGCGCACCACGACATCGTATTCGCCAAGCGCCGCGACACGCCAGTCTCGCTCACTCTTCCCAAGCCGCTCGTATTGGCGATGAACACCGACGAGTGCGACTCGAAGTGCTTTGAAAAAATCACCGCAGTGGCGAAAATTTACGACGACGGAGCGGTGACGCTCATTGTCCGCTACCGCACCATGTCACGTTTTGAGGATTTGATCGATAAAGCCAATCTCCCTATACGCGACACGAGTGGCGCAATTTCGGTCGAACAATTCGCGGAATCGTCGTTTAAAATGGTCTACGAGGCGATACGCAGCGCGGTGTCGGGCGCCAAAGAGCTCCGCGACAACGACCGCGAAACCTACACGGCGTTCTGCCTCCTCGAGTGCCCTGGCGGAGACCCAAAAGCCTTTATCGAAGCGAACAAAGATATTGCCGCCAGCCTTCTCTCTGGCGAGCCGAAAAGCACTCTTCACATGAGCCAGATCGAGCAGATTCTCGACAAACCGTTCAGCTACCGCAAAGAAGATATCGCCATCTTCGATATGGAGCGCTGCCTTATCATCGATCCGTTGGCGGATTACGACGATATTCTCATCATCGCCGAGCACGCGAACTACCGGCTCATCGAGCTCCGCGAACTCGACTTCTTGCTCGACGAGTGGCTGGGCCAGGCTGAGCAGGACATCAGGCGCCTCTACCTTTCTGGACGGCGTCGGCGATTCAGCGACCGAATCCTGCGGCTCAAGCTGGCGCAGGTGCAGGGGCTGCGCTTCGATGCGCTCTTCACCCTCGAAAATCTCGATAACTCTTCGAAAATCATCGGCGATTACTTCCTCGGAACGATCTACCACAGACTCTGCGAAATTTTCAACACCGATGAGTGGAAAATTTCGGTCGAACGGCGCCTCGACGCGCTCCAGAACATCTACGAGCTCCTCAAAACCGACACTACCGAGCAGCGCATGATGACCCTCGAGATGGTCTTCATCGTAGTCTGCATCATCTTCCCGATACTGCAGATTCTGCAGGTCATGATAAAGCCCTGACCATGGAACACGCGTGGAATACAGGCTGGTGGTTCAAGCCGGGGCCCGCTGAACCGCACGTTTTGAATGCGACATGGAGAGGGCCAGAAGCAGACAATTCCGCTTTTGGAAATGCGGTCGGCCATGAAGCGCCCGCAGCGGAATCTGTCGCAGCCTTGCAGCACCCCGATGCGTGGGAGCGCGTCCACCTGCCGCACGACATGTCCGCCGCTCCTCTCAATGGCTTCGACGAGCGCGAGTTGCACACCAGGGGTTGCTACGCGAAGGCCTTCACTGAGGCTGATCTTTCCGCCCTCTCCGCGCTTTTCGGGAATGAGGGAGCACCGCGCGCGATCTACCTCCGCTTCGAGGGAGTCAGCGTCGCGTGCCGGGTCTGGGTGAACGGCGTTGAGGTCGGCGCGCACCGGGGTCCGTACACGCCCTTTGAGGTGCGGATCGACGAGAATATCGGCGGCAAGAGTGCCATTGGCGAAGTTCAGGCTGCCGACGAAGTTCAGGCTGCCGGCCGCCTCGCCTGGATCATCGTTGAGGTTGACAGCTCCGAAGATGCGGCCATCCCGCCCTTCGGCGGCGTGGTGGATTATCTCGTTTTCGGTGGGATATATCGAGGCGTGAGCCTCGTGGCGAGCGCGGGCGCCCGATTGGGAAAGGTGTGGGGCGCCACGAGGCCTCGCGGCGATTCGCTCGATGGCCTTTGGTTCGTGGAGATTCACCCCGACATTGTCGTTGAAGATGAGGACTTCGCATCGGCGGCGAATCTGCGCCTGCGCGCACGGCTTTCCTTGGGCGACACGCTCGTCAACGAAGGCGAGATGCGGCTGCAGGATGCAAATGCCCCCTTCTCTCTCAGCATCGAGCGCCCGCGCCTCTGGGATATCGAGAATCCTTACCTGTATAACCTCCTCGTGACGCTCTGCGACGAAACCGGGCGCACCATCGATCGGCGCGCGCTGCGCATCGGTTTCAGAACGGCTGAGTTCGGGACATCAGGCTTCTACCTCAACCATCGGCGAGTATTCCTCCGTGGTCTCAATCGCCATCAGGAATATCCTTACGCCGGCTATGCAATGGGGCCCGACGCTCAGCGGCGCGACGCCGAGATGCTCAAGCGCGAACTCGGCTGCGTCGTTGTGCGCACGAGTCACTACCCCCAGTCGCCGCATTTTCTCGATGCGTGCGACGAACTGGGCCTCTTGGTCTTCGAGGAGCTGCCCGGCTGGCAGCACGTCGGCGATCGAGTCTGGCAGGATCAGGCGCTTCTCGATCTCGGCGATATGATTCTGCGCGACCGCAATCATCCTTCGATCGTGCTCTGGGGTGTGCGCATCAACGAGTCGATGGACAGCCACGATTTCTATTCGCGGACGAACGAGCTCGCGAGAAGCCTGGATCCGTACCGTCAGACCGCTGGAGTGCGCTATATTCCACACTCCGAACTCCTCGAAGATGTGTACACTTTCAACGACTTCACCTACGACGGAACCGGTACGCTCTACATCACCGAACCTTCCCGCGTGCTCCCCCGATACCACCGAGGCGCGCCCTACATGATCACCGAGCACACGGGCCACATGTTTCCCACAAAGCGCTTCGATCAGGAGGAGCGACTGATCGCCCACGCACTGCGCCATGCGCACATCCTCGACACGGCCATGGGCGATGCGCGCGTATCAGGCTGCATCGGCTGGTGCGCCTTCGACTACCGCACGCACAAGGACTTCGGTTCGGGCGATCGGGTCTGTTATCACGGAGTGGCCGACCTGTTCAGAATTCCCAAGTATGCCGCTGCAGTCTACGCGAGTCAGGTCGCTCCCTCGGAGCGTATCGTGCTCGAACCGGCGAGCCGCTTCGCTAAGGGTGAGCGCGATGCAGCGAGGATGCTGCCTGTGCATGTGTTCACCAACTGCGACGCGGTCGATCTCTACCGAGGCGACAGTTTCATCGGTCGATTCCTGCCCGATAGGCACAGTTTCGCGAATCTCCCGCATCCTCCAGTGGTGATCGACGATATCATCGGTGCAAAAATCGAAGTAGAGGGCTGGTCGAAGCGCGATTCGAAGCTCTTTACGAAACTCGCCGGCAAGGCGATGGCCGTGGGTGCCTCGCGCCTCTCGCTCTTGGAGAAGCTCCGAATGGGGCTCTTTATGCGGCGTCACAAGCTCAGTATGCGGCAGCTTGAAAAAATCGTCATCAAGTATGGCATGGGCTGGGGTTCTGCGGACGAAACATTCAGGCTCGTCGGCATTCTCGAGGGGAAAGAGGTTGTGGAGCGGAGTTTCGGAGCCGACGCTTCTGCACATCGGCTTGTCGCGGAGCCTGATGCATGGACACTGAAGGCCTCCGACGGAGGAGAGTGGGCAACCTCGCGTGTGGTGGTGAAGGCGCTCGATCAGTACGGCAACATCGCACCTTTCCTCTTTGAACCCATTTCGATTGAAATTGAGGGCCCAGCGCGCCTCATCGGACCAACTCAGCGCACGCTTGTCGGCGGCGCGACCGCGTTCTGGATTGCGGCGGGCGGGGCAAAGGGTCGTGTGAGCGTAGGTGTTTCGTGTGCGAGGTTCATGGAATCTGCGCGCTTCGAGATCAGCATTGAATGAGGGTGTAATCGAGTATGGAAGATGCTGCTGAAACCACGTCGATGCTGGAAAATCTTATATTGCTGGAGGACTTTCTTCGCTACGGCGTTCGCAGCGGAAGAGTAGCGCCGTCTGCACTAGCCACTGAACCCGCGGCGCGCGCTGATGCAGAAGAAGGCGGAGAAGGCGGAGAAGGCCACCCCCCCGAGGCCGCAAGCCTAAGCCGCGCACTTTCCGCCGACCGCCGAGCCGCGCTCGGTGCAATCGAGGCGCGTGTAAAAACCTGCGAAGCCTGCGTGCTCTCGCAGACCCGCTCCCACACGGTGTTCGGACAAGGGGTGGACGCGCCCGATGTGCTCGTGATCGGCGAGGGTCCCGGCGCCGAGGAGGATAAGCAAGGGCTTCCCTTCGTAGGCGCATCGGGGAAGCTCCTCGACAAAATGTTGGCTGCCATCGGACTCTCGCGCGAGACAAACTGCTACATCGGCAATATCGTCAAGTGTCGTCCGCCCAACAACCGCGAGCCTACCCCAACTGAGCGGAACGCCTGCATCGGTTACCTCCGCGAACAGATCGAGATCCTGCGTCCGCGCTTTATCCTCTGCGTCGGACGTACCGCCGCGCACGGTCTTCTCGAGATGACCGACCCGATTTCACGACTTCGCGGCCGAACATTCCAGTTCGAGGGTATTCCAGTGCGTGTGACCTTCCACCCCTCAGCGCTCCTTCGCGACGCGAGTCTCAAGCGTCCGGCGTGGGAAGATCTTAAGCAGCTCCGGGCGCTGATGGATGTGCCGCCCGGAGATGGCGCGACACCGGGCGAGCAGCGGACCATGGCCAACGGCGCGGACTTTTCCGGTGGCGCAGGTTGAACATGGGTGCGACATTCGTTCGTCTCGCCTTTCCCAT
>CAYXOW010000007.1:0-240 GCA_964466815.1 uncultured Treponema sp. | reverse complement strand
AAAACAACCAAATCGCCACATGTGCTTCCGCAGGTCGGGATGCGGGCCGAGGCGCCCCTCGCGCGGCGGCCCAAAGCGACGGGTTACATCGTGGAGGTGTTTGAAGAAGCCGAACATGGTGCGCCCGAAGCGCATGCTGCAAGTGCCGAAACTGCGGCGCCCGAATTGTCGCCGCTGCATGCAAGGCCGCAGCATACCTCGCAGCTGTCCTCTTCCCTCACCCCGCCGCCCCAGGACTTA
>CAYXOW010000006.1:19878-35543 GCA_964466815.1 uncultured Treponema sp. | reverse complement strand
AGATCGAGTTCCGCCCTCGCGAGCTCGGCCGGAAGCTCGTAGGAAGGCACGTCGGCCTTCGGCAGCGAACAGCCCACTCTTCCCGCCCTCGAGAGTTCGTAGACCAAGGGTTCGTCGCGCATGTTGATAACGTTCATCGTGAGGCCTCCTTCAGCGCGGCGACAAGCCTATCGATCTGTGTTTTGGTGTTCATCTCAGTGACGCAGACGAGAAGCTCGTTCGATCGATCCGAGTAATATCGGGAGAGGGCGAGCCCCGGCATGATACCTTTCGCATTGAGCGTGCGTACGATATCGGCGGCGGGAATCGGTGTCTCGACGAGGAATTCGCGGAAAAATCGCACGTTCTTTACGCGATACCCGGAAAGTTCCGCGATGCGCGAGGCCGCATAGTGCGCCTTGTCGTAGGACTGCTTCGCGACTTCGCGGAGACCCGCACGGCCAAGGGTGGCAAGGTGAATGCAGGTCTGGAGCATGCTGAGACCCTGGTTCGAGCATATGTTCGAGACGGCTTTCTCGCGGCGGATATGCTGCTCTCTGGTCGAGAGTGTGAGCACGAAGCCGCGCTTACCCTCTTTGTCCTTCGTTTCTCCGACAATGCGGCCGGGCATTTTGCGCACGAGCGCGTCCGTGGTGCCCATCATGCCGAGGTAAGGGCCGCCGAAGCTGAGGGGATTCCCGAGGCTCTGCCCCTCGGCAGTGACGATATCCGCCCCCTGCTCGCCTGGGCTCTTGAGGATAGCGCACATGACGGGGTCGGCGTGCACAATACAGAGCGCCCCGCGCTCGTGCGCGAGCGACACCGCTTCACCGATCGGGTAAATCTCGCCTGAAAAACCGGGGTAGGAAATGACAATCGCCGCGGTGCGCTCGTCGATAGGCGCATGCGCAGGGTCGCCATCGTAGCGCGAGAACTCGATCTCAAATGATGTGCAGTATGTCGCGATGACCTCGGCGTACTCCGGGTGAAGATCGGCCGGCAGAAGAATTTTATTTCTTCCTTCGCGCGCTTTCCACGCCATGAGAACTGCCTCGGCGAGGGCTGTGGCGCCGTCGTAGTGCGATGCGTTGACCACCGACATTCCGAGCAGCTTCGCCGCCATGCTCTGGTACTCGAAGATAGCCTGGAGTGTGCCCTGCGAAACCTCGGGCTGATATGGCGTGTATGCGGTCAGGAATTCGCCTCTGCTTGCCAGAGCGGGCACCACCGCGGGGATATAGGAATAATAGGCCCCCGCACCGAGAAACCAGTCCATTCTCTTCGTCGTCGTGTTGCGTTCGGCGAGCGCATCGAGGGCATCGCCAGCCTCGAGCTCCGAGAGCCCCTCAGGCAGATCGAGCTTTTTTACGCGCAGGCGCTTGGGGATATCATCGAAAAGCTCTTCGAGCGAAGACGCCCCGATGGCGCTGAGCATTTCGTCTCGCTCGGCGTCTGTGGTTGGAATGAAGGGCACGATCTCATTCCTCCCCTATGGCTTTCCCATAGGCTGCGGCATCGAGGAGGCTCGAGAACTCGGCGGGATTGGCGGGCGCGACTCGAATGAGCCATCCTTTGCCATAGCAGTCCTTATTGACGAGCGACGGGTCGGTCTTTACCGCCTCGTTGACTTCGACCACCTTGCCTGAGATGGGCATATAGAGATCGCTCGCCGCCTTCACCGACTCAATGGTTCCGAAGGTTGAGCCTTTCGCGATCTCTTTGCCCACGGAGGGCAATTCGACGAACACGACATCGCCGAGCTCGGCCTGAGCATGATCCGAAATACCGATGGGCATGTCGGAGCCCGCAGGTTTCGCATATTCGTGAGATTCAAGATACCTTGCGCTCGTATCGATCGCCATAGATTCCTCCCTATTAGAAACAATATTTCGATGGAGTAGTGCGCACGATCGACACCGCCAGGTGCCGTACCGCGCCTCTACTTCAATTTAGCGCCGGTAGGCCGGCACATAAAGCGGACGCTTCACAAGTACCGCTTTTCTCGGCTGCCCGCGTATGATCACCGCCACTTCTGTTCCCGATTTCGCGAAGTCGGGTTGCACGAAGGCGTTGGCGGCATATTTCTTTACGCTCGGGCAGAACATGCCCGCGACGCATTTCCCGATCACAGTGCCCCCAGGCGCGGCGACCTCGTACCCCTCGCGGGGAACGCCACCGAACACCTCGATGCCGACAAGCTTTCTGTCTACGCCGCGCTCAATGACGGCGAGCAGCGCTTCTCGTCCGATAAACTCCTTCTCAAAGTCGCAGGCCCATTTGAAACCCGCCTCGATTGGGTTGATCTCGCGGCTGATCTCGTGCCCATGGAGCGGCATGCCCGCCTCGAACCTCAAACTGTCTCGCGCAGCGAGTCCGATCGGCTTTGTCTCGATCCCCAGCGCCTGGCCTCGCTCGAGCAGATGTTCCCAGAGGAAAATCGCTCGATCCGCGGGGAAGAAAAGCTCACCGCCATCCTCGCCCGTGTAGCCTGTTCTGCCAAAGAGCACCGGCACGCCTGCGATGTGGACATTCCCCCAGCAGAAACGCTGGACTGCCGAGACCGGCGAGTCGGATACCGCATCGATGAGTTCGATCGCCTTCGGCCCCTGCACCGCAATCATATAGGTGTCGTCCGATCGATCTGTAATTTTCACATCGCCAGGAGCGTGCGCCCGCAACCAGTCTAGATCGGTGAACCGATTCGACGCGTTGACGACGATCCACCATGATTTCGGAAACCGATACACGAAGAGATCGTCGATCACGCCACCCTTCTCGTCGAGAAGCAGCGAATAGCGGGCCATGGGCGGTACCAGGTCGGACACCTTCGCGCTCACCATGCGCGCGACAAAGGCATCGGCCCCTGGGCCAGAGATCTCCAGCTGCCCCATGTGGTCGATATCGAAGAGACCGACGGATCGCCTCGTGATGAGGTGTTCTTCGACCGCACCGGTGGGATAGTTGATAGGCATGTCGTATCCCGCAAAGGGCGCCATCTTTGCGCCGTGTGCGAGATGCCACTCGTGCAATGCAGTGGTATTCGTAGACTCCTCCTACTCAAATTATGAAACGATATTTCATTTTACCACCACTATGGCAGACTGACAACGAGACCCTGTCAGAAACTGCCGCGTGACCACGAGACGTTGAGGGGCACCCCCTCCGTGATATAGTCGCGCGGTTTGCCTTCGATGAGGAAACGCACATCGCTGATGTTGGTGAATTCAGTGAGCGTGTAGACGACCTGGCGCAACTGCGCGATATACCCTTCCTTGCCGTAGCGATTGTAGAGGAAAGCGTCGCTGAAATCGACGATGGCGGTGTTCCCGCGAACGCTTATACCACGCAGTTTTGTGCCCGAAGGGATAAGCGAGATTAAATTAGTTCGTAATTCGGATTGACTTGGACCCATGATGAGCTGGTCGAGAGTGTCTTGAATGGGGCTATCGGAGAGTGGTATGAGCCTCTTCACCTTCTGACTCGAAATGGCACCGCTGTCGTCGATGCGCACAAAGTAGAGCACGGCGCTGCGGGTTTTCTGAGTCCCTTGCGAAGTCGACGGAGTCTCCCCTGTCGAAGGAGAGCCGGAATTCAAGCCAGACGACGTACCTGCGCTCCCCTTGGGTGCCTGACCAGAACTTGTCTGCCCGGACATCGGTGCATTGGTGGATGCGCCTGGTTGCTGGACAGAAGGTGAAGCTGGTTGAGCGGCACTTGGGTTTTGCGTCGGTGATAGCGCGGGTGTCGTCGGCTCAGCTGGTTTCGTCACAGCATGGCTCACCGCGTCGAGAAAGCCGGTCTTCTGTACCGCAGCTTTGATGTCGTTGAACTTCACGAGAAAGAGCACCAACAGCAGTAAAAATGCCGCAAGCCAGAGCAGACACCCGGTTTTAGCGCTCTTTCGCTGTTTTTTCCTAGCTGCCATATACCATCGATCCTACTTTTGACGCGCATTCGGGTCAAGGATGAGAGAGGCGATTTCTACTGGGTTCGAGGTTTGGGGCGAGAGTTCGAAAAAGTGCACGGTGCCTTCTCCAGGAAAGATATAGACGATTTGCGATACGCTCGGATTATGGATTTGGATGAGCTGCCCCGCCGCACGAAAAGCATATGCACCAGCGACAGGCCGATGTCCTGAGAACCACACTGCGTGCTCTGCGCTCTCCACAGATCCCAGTAGAAGTCTGAGGCTCTCGCGGACAGCGTCTTCCTCCGCCTCTCCATTCGCTGTCCAAATGAGCGCGCGGACCACCCCTGCATTATTCCGATAGTCCAACACCATCGATTCAGAGACAGGGAAGGCAGGCTCGGCATGACTTGCGCAGAACGTGGGACCCCGCGCCGCGATAGGGAGCGAGAGCTCGTACAGGCGCACAAGATGGGCAATTTCCGGCCCATACCGCTGCGTAAGCCACAACGCTCCCATCCGCCCCTCGTCGGCGTACTTGTAGAAGGGAAAATCTCCGTGATCGGATGCGTTCGTCATATTATCGTGGTTGCCCTTGAGGCAGAATACCCTTCCGTGGAACTCGGCCTGAAGATGAATTACTTCACTGAGGGCCTCGATCGAGAGCCCCATCTCCTCATCCATCTCGGGAGAACATATTGCCTGCTCGTTTTTTCCCGCCGCTAGTTTTCTTGAGGCATTTACCCAGCGACGCGCCGCCTCCGGTCCCTCGGCGTGAGGAATATCGCCGAGAAAGAGCGTCGCGGCGTGCCCGCGCGCGAGAGCATCGCGAAGCGGGACTCCGAGACCTGGAAAGACTGCGCCGAGCAGCGCACCGACAAGGGCCGGACGAGCGTGGAGATCAGGAACAATGATGAGAGGTTTTTCCGAAGGAAGCTGTATCAGCCCCCCGGGCAGTCCGTCGAAGAAAGAACGCGGACGCGTCAAATCGGACAATCCCAAGGTTGCCTTGCGACCCAGCTCGAGTACGCGGGCGAATTCGGTATCGGAAGGCAGCCTGTATTCCCGCATCGAGCGCTCCTCAGTCTGTGCGCTTCTCCTCGGCGGAGTTCAGCTTTTTGAGCCACTCGCGGGCGATCTTATCTTCGGGCTCAAATTCGATTGCGGTCTTAAAGAAACCTTCGGCCTCAAGAATACGACCCTGCCGATACGCGAGTGCGCCGAGGTTCACGATGATTTTCACATTTTCAGGCTCGATTCTGAGTGCGTGTTCGAGATTTGACCTCGCGTGTTCGAGCTGTCCAAGCTCCATCTCGCAGATCGAGAGTTCGTTGTAGACATCCGCGCCCTCGGCGCCTTTCTCGATGGCAGTGGAGAAAGCGTGGGCGCCATCCTCCCACCGACCGAGCCTGCGATTCGCCCAACCCATAAGAAACCAGCCGTTCCAGACATCGGGATACTTCTCGACGAACTGCGCGGCGCGCTCGAGCCCCTTCTCTTCTTCGCCCATCTGGATAAAGTCGTAGGCTTCTTTAAAGATGGTGTCGAGGTAGCCCATCGAACTCAATTTCTCAAGGATCGACTTGGCTTTTTTGATTCGATCCTCATCGTCGCTCATCCCAATGTAGCTCGTGAGCAGCGCGACGGTCCGGTCGTAATTGTGTTTTCTGAGAAAGAAAAAAGCCGCGTGGTAGTACGCGGGAGGAAATGCATCCGCAAGGCCTAGAAGGTGCTGATAGTACTTGTGCGCGAGTTCGTCCTCTTTTTCGCCGTTCGCCTCGTTTCCCGACTCGATGAGCTGCTTCGCGTGCTCCTCGTGCATAAGCGCCAAATTGATGAACGGCTCGGGGCGATCTGGATCGAGCCCGCTCGCTGCGAAGAAAATCTCCTCTGCGATGCTCCACTCTTTCTCTTCCGCTTTCTGAATACCCGCCGCGATCAGCTCTTCAAAGAGTTGCGGTCGCATGGACCTCACGTAGTCTCGATATGCACTCGCGTTCGCACTGCCTGGATCCCATGCCAGCACGCGCAGCATTCCGGTGAGCAAACTCTCCGAGGTGATCTGCGCGGGGTTGAGTTTGACTGAAGGAGCTTGGAGCTGCACCGGATACGGTATGGAAGGATCAATGCCTCGAGGTAGACGATCCTGGGCATCTTTGCCGTCGAAGCGAATGAACACAACGCTCGAGAGCGCCGCTTTCTTACGCGCCTCGAACTGCTCGGTCAGCGAGGAGACATCGGCGTTGTCGGAACGCGGTTTTTTCTGTGCGGCACCAAGGTAATTCTTGTCGCGCGAAGGGGGTTTCATGCCAGGTTCTCTTCTCGATTTATCGATCATACTCAATCCTTCTTTAATCCTTCCAAGGGAAAATCATGCCTTTGAGGGTTCGCTTTCCAATTCTTTCCCGCTCTTCTTCGAGGAGTTCATCCCAGGGAACATGCCTTCGTTGTGCCTCAGGATGCTCTTTCAGGTAACTATATTTCTTCATTCGGAGATACACCGCGACTGTCGACGCGAGCGCGACACCTGTCAATCCGGGGGCGAGAAACATCGTGGCTGCAGATACCGCGAGCGTGAAAGCTCTCCATACGAGCAAAAATAGCGAAAAGCCAGGGTTGTCGACAAAAAGGTAGAGTGCAGTCTTGAGGGCCGCTCGGGTTGAGCACGCATCGCGCGCGAGAATCGCGGGAACATATTGAAGAATCAACAAGCCCATCAGCATCGTCCAAAAGAGAAGCCCTCCGATAAATACTCCCCACATCGCTTTCTGCGCGAGATAAAAAGGAAGCGCCACCGTGATCGCGATCCCGTAGAGGAGCCCAATTCCGCCGAGGGCCAGGCCTGGTTTCAGGGAATGAGGAAGCTCCCCCCACATCTCCTTGAAATGCACCGGCTTGCCCTCAGCCACTCTGTACATTGCGACTGAAACCGCGACATTCCACACAGAGAGGATCAACACTGCCGCAGCTGCTGCAAAAATTAGAATCCAGAGCGGTGCACCGAGCGTTCCGGGCAGTATAAAGAACACGAGGGCTACAAGAAGCGCGATTCCGTTGAACCCTGCGAGTGTGTACAGATGGTCCCAACCGTCGAAGAAGGCCTTCTTGATGAAAAAACCGATCATAATTGTTCTATACTCCATGCTTGACCTTTGGACAAGTAGATGCGTAAAGTATGCGATTGGAGCTCCCACGAGCTATCCTACATCCAGTGAGGCCGAATCAGTGAAAAATGCCTACTCCTTTCCTTTAGAAAATTACATGAGCCGCGAGAAATTTGAGCGCATCAAAGAGTTCGCGAAAGATAAAGAGACACCCTGCCTCATCCTCGACCTCGATGTTATCCGACAAAATTACGAAAATCTTAGAACTTACCTTCCATGGTCGACGGTGTACTACGCAGTCAAGGCGAATCCCGACGATGCAGTTGTCTCGCTCCTCCGCGATCTCGGCTCCAATTTCGATGTGGCATCCCGCTACGAACTGGACCAACTCTTGAGGCTCGGGGTTTCGCCCGACCGCATGAGTTTTGGCAACACAATAAAAAAAGAAAAGGACATCGCATATTTCTACGAGAAGGGCGTACGACTCTTTGTCACCGACTCGATCAGCGACATCGACAAGCTCTCCCGCGCCGCACCCGGTTCAAAGGTATTTTTTCGTCTGCTCCCCGAAGGGCTCGGCGCCGACTGGCCTCTCTCGAAAAAGTTCGGCTCGCATCCGGACCTGGCGCGGCAGCTCATAAAGACCGCCGTGCGCTTCGGCCTCGAACCCTACGGGATTTCATTCCACCCGGGAAGCCAGCAGCGCGATGTAGGACAGTGGTCGAGCGCCCTCGCCATCGTCGCACAGCTCTTCAACTGGGCGCGCCACGATCTCAAGATCGATCTCAAGATGATCAACATGGGCGGCGGTTTCCCCGCGAACTATGTCGAACCGACCGACACGCTTCAGCAGTATGCGGACGACATCAAGCGCTTCCTCGACAATAGTTTCGGACTCGTGTGGCCAGAGAAAATCGTCATCGAGCCGGGCCGATCCATGACCGGCGACGCCGGCGTCATTGTCTCGGAGATCATCAACATCGCTAAGAAATCCGTCCACGACCGCTACCCCTGGGTCTTCCTCGACATAGGCAAATTCGGCGGCCTCATCGAGACCCTCGACGAATCGATCAAGTATCCTATCTACTTCGAAGGACAGGGCTCGACAGAAGAGGTCATCCTCGCTGGTCCCACCTGCGATTCGATGGACATCCTCTATGAGAGGACGCCCTACTTCATGCCCTCATCGGCAAAAATCGGCGATAGGGTTTACATTCTGACAACGGGAGCTTACACGCAGAGCTACTCTTCGATCTACTTCAACGGCTTTCCGCCGCTCCGCTCCTATCTGCTTCCGCAGAAGTAGCGATTGTATGTGCCACCGGAACGCTGCGCTATTCGCGTCGCTCTTTTTCGTCGCGATTCTCTGCGCGGCGCCCCCCAATGGAGCTGCGCAAGCTCGTGTCGACGCAGCTCATTCGGCCATGCCCCTACGCATCGCAACGTGGAACGTACACGACTGCTCCGCGACCGACAGAAAGAGCGGCACGGTCCTTCTTTTTCACACGCAAATTGCCGCTATGCTCAAAGAGCTCAAAATAGACGTGATCGCATTTCAGGAAGTTCAGATTGAGGTGCGAAAAGGCGCAGATATCGCGCTTCTTGAGCGCGCACTCGCAGATGTGGACTGGCCGATGCCCTATATCGCTTGGTCAAAGGGGCCGCAGAGCGACGATCTCGCAATCTTCTCGCGCTATCCGATCGGCATGTCGCGATCGATTCTTGACCCAAAGGGGAAGGACTGGCCGCGCCCGGCGCTCGAGGCGCGCATCGATATCGGCGGAACACCGCTCTACCTCTTCACCGCTCACTTTAAGGCCTATGACGAACTTCAATCGCTGAATCAGCGCCTCGCGCAGGCGCACGCGCTCGCGACGTACATACGCGAGGAGTTCAGCGATGCGACACAGAGCGCCGCGATTGTGCTCGCAGGCGATTTCAACACCGTCTCACCCTACGACATGCAGCCTGGTGGAACGCTCGACATACTCCAGCTTCGCGAAACCTTGCCCGGAGAGAACGCTTTTCTGAGTCTGAACATGAAGTGGCGTTACTTTACCCCGACCTACGTCTCGTCGCGGTACTCGAGCATCACCGACCACATCATCGTCTCGCCGAAACTCGCCAAAGCCGCGGATCAGAGTTCGATCCGAATCCTCGATGCGCCTGATTCGGGCCGAGGATTCCCGATCTCGGACCACAAGCTTCTCGTCTTCAGCTTTGAGCTCGAACCTCAGCCGCCGTCCGGGCGATAGCCTCGCAGAGCTCGCCTATATCGCGCTCCTCGACGCTGGAGAATGCGACGCGAAGGTAGCGATCGAGCAACGACACCGTACCGATTCCCTGTTCGTTCAACAGCTTCACGCGCAGCGCCTCGGCGGAAAAGCCTTCACAGAGGAAACTCATAAAGTAGCCCGAGTTGAAAGGAAGCACCGACAGTCCGCGAGGAAGTTTCATGGTGGCGAGTTTCGCCTTCATCGCTGCGTAGCGTCCCTGGAGCACCCCACGGTAGCGCGCTTTTTGCGCCTCATAGCCCGGATACTGCAGCGCTTTTAAAAGAAGGTTTTGGGAGAGGCTGCTCGAGCTCGACACGCTCGACCGAATAATGCCCGAGAGTTTCTTCGTGAGCGCGTCGTACTGCTGATCGCTGATCCCCGCGCCGCCGAACGTGACGAAGCCCACGCGGAAGCCCCAGACATAGTCCTCTTTAGTGGGGCCATCGGCCTTCACCGCGAGAATGTTCGGGTGAAGATCCGCAAGACGCGCGAACATAGACTCGCGCAAGAGATTATCCTCATATTGAAGACCGAAATAGGCGTCGTCCGCAATCGCGAGGATATCGGTGCCGCCGCGCGCGATCTCGAGGAGCCCCTCAGTGATGCGATCCGCCTCTTTGAGGGTGAGGGAGTAGCCGGTCGGATTATTTGGGAAGTTGAGAATGATGATCGCCTTGCCGCGCCGCTGCCCTGCCTGACGCACGCCCTCGAGGAGGGCTTCGACGTTGTAGCCGTTGCCGGAAAAGAGCGGATAGGTGATGCCCGCCGCGGTCTTGCGCTCCTCGATGATAAGGCGGTAGTTGGGCCAGTGCAGATCGGGCACGATGACAGAGTCGCCGGGTTCGACAAAGAGGTCGCATATGTAGGAGACCGCGGCCGTGAGCCCTGGCACCACCACAGGGAGCGAAATGCGCTTACCGGCCAACGAGGGGTTCTTTCGGAAAAGCGACTCTTTCCACACCTTGCGCAGTTCGAGCACGCCACCTGTCGAGGCATAGGCGACCGCCTCGCTTGGATTGAGCCCCGGAAGCTCTTCGCGGAGTGCGTCGAGCATCATGGGCGCGCCATTTTCATAGGCCATTCCGATCGTCGCATTGAATTTATACGCTTTCTCAGTTGCCTCGGCACCTTGTGTGATGATTCCCCGCGGGAAATACATACGCCTCCCCATATCGGAGAGGAGCCGCTCGGCGGCGGTACCTGCGAGCAATGTATTGAGTTCTTCTGCCAGTTGATTCATAACGGCCTCGCCTATCAAGGATTATGCAGTATTTTAACTCGAATGTCCGACGCCCGCAATAACGTGCGGGTTCCCTTTGAGCATAGATAAAACTCCTGCTGTAGTTGACATGGAAACAAATCGATGCTTTTATAGAGAAAACATCATATGGGAATTCTCACGAGGCAGTACTGCTCCGCATCCCAACATGATTGTTACGGAGGAAGGGGAAATGAAAAAGATACTGTTGCTGGCCGTGGCCTTGGTCGCCGTTTCCGGCATTGCCTTTGCGCAAGTCGATCTCTCGAAGGTCAAAGATGGCGTGTACTTCGCCGAGGACAAAACATTCGAGAGCTCCGGATGGAAAGAGCAGGCAGTCGTCACTGTAGCCAACGGAAAAATCGTCAGCGTGATCTGGAACGGCGTTTCCAACATCGCAGGCGCACCCGATAAAAAGACCTACGCAGCATCCGGAAAGTACGGCATGGTAAAGGCTTCTAAGATCAAAGCCGAGTGGGATGCTCAAGCCAAGGCGGTCGAAGAGTTCATTGTAAAAACTCAGAATCCGAACTTTGACAAATTCGATAAGAATGGCTACACCGATGCGATCTCCGGAGCAACCCTTCACACGCAGCCCTTCTTCACTCTCGTGCAGGAAGCTTTGAAGTCCGCACCCGTGGCCAAAGGCTCGTACAAGGACGGCTGGTACTATTCAGAAGATCCCAATTTCGACAAGTCGGGATGGAAGAACAGCGTCCTCATCACGGTCGTAAACGGCACGATCGTGGATGTGGTGTGGAATGCCATTTCCAAAGATCCCAAGGCAGCCTCCAAGCTTGTGCAGAGCCAGAAGGGAACCTACAAGATGAACGCGAAGAACGGTGAGTGGTACGTTCAGGCTGAGCGCGTAGACCAGGCCATTGTCGCCGCCGGCGATCCTTCAAAGATCGCGGTGAAGGCGAACGGCGAAACCGATGCGATTTCCGGCGTCTCCATTACTGTTCCTGTTATAGCGCTCGCGGTCGAGGCTCTTAAAGCTGCAAAGTGAATCGTTCTGTAGCGAACTTTGAAGCGGCGTCCATCCGGCGCCGCTTTTTTTCTAGTATTCGGTGAGGAGACTCTGGCACCGAAGAGCCTCCAGACATATACTCATTCAAAGATGTGAATATGGGCACAGATTACAAAGAGAATATTGAGCATATCCCCGAAATCGGACCTGCGGCGTACGTGGCACCCTCTGCGGTGCTTCGCGGAGCCATAAGGCTTGGACCAGGATCGTCAGTCTGGCACTGCGCCGTACTCCGGGGCGATATGGCGCCGATCGAAGTCGGCGCGAGAACCAATATACAGGACGGGGCAGTTCTCCATGTTGCCGACAATCTCCCCTGCATTATCGGAGAGGATGTCACCATCGGACACACGGCAATCGTACACGCGTGCAGAATCGGCGATCGTTGCCTCATCGGTATGGGGGCAATTATCTTGAATGGCGCAATCGTCGGCAATGAGTGCATCGTCGGGGCGGGAGCGCTAATTCCGGGAGGAAAGACGATTCCTCCTCGTAGCCTCGTGCTCGGCAACCCCGGACGTATTGTCCGCGAGGTCACCGAGGAGGAGATCGAGGGCCTCCGCGCACAAGCGAGAACCTATATTGAACTCGCTGTCGCGTCGGCTTCGTCTGAAAGGCAGAATCTATGATCCCTTCACGCATACCCCACGTCGAACTCGGCGCTTTCTCTGTCGATGAGGCCGAAGGTATTCGAGTGCGCACCGCGCGTCTCGCACAACAATTGACCGCACACCTTGGCGCACCGCGATCACCCGCGCTCGATTTTCGCTACTACTCCGCTCCTGGCCGTACCGAGCTCGGCGGCAACCATACCGATCACAACAACGGCTGCGTGCTCGCCGCCTCAGTCAATCTCGACATGCTCGCTGCCGTGAGTCTCCGCAACGATCGGAGAATCGCCCTTTATTCGAGCGGATATCCACCGTTCACCATCGATTTTACCGATCTTGTACCGCATGCAGAGGAACGTGGGAGCCCCGCGTCAATCATACGCGGCATCGCGGCATGGATCGAGCGACGCGGCCTACCTGCCTGTACAGGCTTCAATATCGCGATGGACTCAGAGGTCCCCGCGGGCTCAGGGCTCTCGAGTTCGGCTGCATTCGAACTCCTCATCGCCGCGATTTTCGACGATGTAGGTGGATATGGACTATCGCCCGTCGAATGGGCCATGGCCGGCAAATTTGCGGAAAACGAGTATTTCGGAAAACCGTGTGGACTTATGGATCAGCTCGCCTGCGCATTGGGCGGCATATCGTTCATCGATTTCCAAAATCCCGATGAACCACACATTGAAAATATATCTTTCGATTTTGCGGAGCACTCGCTCGCGCTCGCTATTGTAGGTACCGACTCGGATCACGAAGATCTCACCGAAGAGTACGCCGCGATTCCGAGAGAGATGAAATCGGTCGCCGAGCGCTTTGGATTCACGAACCTGAGAGGTCTCACCGCGCATGACTTGCTGAAAAAGACCGCAGAAATCCGCCGCACGTGCGGCGATCGAGCCTTTCTTCGAGCCTGGCACTTTATCCACGAAACCGCTCGACCAGCGCAAACGTCCGATGCATTGGCTCAGAGAGACATAGAAAAATACCTCGAACTCGTGCGTGCTTCCGGACTTTCGAGCTGGACACTCCTTCAAAATATCCACACGTCGGATCCGCGCCATCAGAGCCTAGATATCGCCCTTGCACTAGCGGAAGATCTCGTCGGCCATCGCGGAGCGAGTCGTGTCCACGGCGGGGGATTTGCGGGAACCATCCAGGCGTACGTTCCTGAGAGCGATTTTCCTCGCTTCGTAGGGCTGATGGAATCCGTCTTTGGCCCCAAAAGCGTTAGACGGCTCACACTGCGCCCCTTCGGTGTGTGCAGAATACTTGTCGATTCCACCGAAAAAACACTCGAAAGGAGGACTCAATGAGCGAGAAAAAGGGCTTTGGCCCCTATTTGGCGACAACATTCCTTATCGGGTTCGGTTTTTTCACGATGGGACTCATGGATCCGCTCTACGATACGTATGTACCGATATTTCTGAGCAAATATATCTCGAGCATGAGCCTCGTCGGTTTCTTGATGACGATCGACAACATACTCGCGATCTTTCTCATCCCGATCGTGAGCGCATGGTCCGACCACACCCTCACTCGCATCGGCCGAAGAATGCCCTACATCCTTATGCTGTTGCCGATTTCGGCCCTGCTTTTCGCAGCGGTACCCTACGCTGCCGGCGCTTCTCTCGGCGCCCTCATCGCTGTGCTTCTCCTTCTCAACGTGGCTAAACAATCTGTCCGCGGCCCAGTCGTAGCGCTCATGCCAGACATTATCCCCGCCGATTATCGTTCGGAAGCAAACGGCGTCATCAATACCATGGGCGGCGTCGCGAGCATTGTGGGAACCATTGGGCTCGCCCGCCTCATGGACCTCGACATCAGACTGCCATTACTCGGCTCGACGAAGGACAGACTTCCCTTTCCGCTCGCGGGTATCTTCGTAATTATCGCGGTCATACTTCTCTTCATCTTCATTCGGGAGAAAAAACCGGATGCAGCAGAAGCCCAGGAAGAGAAAGCACCCATACTCGAGAGTTTTAAAAAGGTAGCGTCGCAGCACGACAAGAGCGCAATGTACATCCTCATTGCCCTTTTCCTTTGGTTTCTCGGGTACCAGGGCGTGCTCCCCTTCATAGGGAAGTATTCAGTAGATATCCTTAAGACTTCGAGCGGCACTGCAGCGCTTGCAGCAGGCATGGTGGGTATCGCCTATGCTATCTTCGCACTCCCCTCAGGATACGTAGCGCACCGAATCGGCAGAAAGAAGACCATACGCGCCAGCCTCCTCGTCATCGCAGTGCTCACGGCGATTCTCTTCGTGCACCCATGGATCACTGCGTCGCTTTCTCCGATGCTGAAGCTCGGAAGCTTCTGGGCAATTATGTTTCTCTTTGGCATGTTCTGGGTCTCTATCATCACCAATTCCTTCCCTATGCTGTGGCAGATGGCCGAATGGGGAACCATCGGCATTTACACAGGCCTGTACTACACCGCGAGCCAGGCGGCGGCGATTCTTGCGCCCATTCTCACGGGCGCCATCATCGATATCTTTGGGTACCAGGGCATTTTCTTGTTCTGCACCCTCTCCATGCTCGCAGCTCGCGCAGTTATGGGAAAAGTCACCAAAGGAGAGCCTACAGCAAAAACGTCACTCGAAAAGAAGTGATTGATAAAAGCGCGATTTGTTTCGATAATATGTAAAGAAGAGGTGTGCTATGAAATCGCAGGATAAACCAAAAACCGCGGAAAAAAAGAAACCGCAAAAGACTCTGAAGGAAAAGCGTGCCGAAAAGCGCGCCAAGAAGGACTCGAAAGAGGCTGAATAAGCCCCATGCAACAAAAAGCCGCCCCCTCACGGAGCGGCTTTTATTTTTGCTCATATGGGGAGCCTCGCGGGGCTCAGCCCTCCTGCTCGTTCCATTTGACCGGGAGAATGCTCTTCTCGGTCTCTTTGTCGAAGTAGATCGCCTTGCCCATCACAGGCGCAAAGGTGATAGTGTCGCCGTGCTTATAGAGGTGATGCGGAGGAATGCGCGCCACCATAACCTGAGTGGGCGTAGTTGCCTGAAGGTGGATCTCAGCACCCAACGGCTCGACGACCGTAACCTTCGCTTCGAATTTTTGGCCGCGATGCGCTGCGTCAGCCACCGGAAGGTCCTCCGGCCGTATGCCAAAATACACACTCTTTCCCACATAGGGTTTGAGAAGCGCGGCGTGTTTCTCATCCATGGCGAGCTTGAAAGAACCCTCGTCGATCATCACCTGGCCGCCGTCTTCAACCACATTGACGGTCATAAAGTTCATAGGCGGCGAGCCGATGAAGCCCGCGACGAACTTATTGATGGGATTGTTGTAGAGATAGAGCGGCGAGCCGATTTGCTGGACCACACCATCCTTCATGACGACGATCTTGTCGCCCATCGTCATAGCCTCAACCTGGTCATGCGTAACGTAAATCATCGTCGATTGGAGCCTGTCGTGCAGCTCAATGAGCTCGGCGCGCATCTGCACGCGGAGTTTCGCGTCGAGGTTCGACAGCGGCTCGTCGAAGAGGAACA
>CAYXOW010000006.1:10450-19846 GCA_964466815.1 uncultured Treponema sp. | reverse complement strand
CAACACGCTGACGTTGACCACCAGAGAGCTGCTTCGGCTTGCGATCGAGCAGTTTTTCGATGTCGAGAATACGCGCCGCTTCCTTTACACGGGAGTCGATTTCTTCTTTAGGAAGCTTGCGAATCTTGAGACCAAAGGCCATGTTCTCGTACACGGTCATATGTGGATAGAGCGCATAATTCTGGAACACCATCGCAATATCACGATCTTTAGGCGGTACATCGTTGACGATCTTGCCATCGATATAGAGCTCACCTTCAGTGATATCCTCGAGCCCAGCGACCATGCGCAGCGTGGTGGTCTTTCCGCAGCCCGAAGGGCCGACGAATACCACAAATTCCTTGTCGTTGATGGTGATGTTTGCGTTTGAGACCGCACGGACATTTCCATCGTAGACCTTGCCAATGCTCTTGAGTTCTACCTTTGCCATGAATCCTCCCTTGTGAGGGTGTATGTTATTGGAGTCAGTCTACGCCGCTTTGATTGAGCCGTCAATCTGATGAACGCGAATTCTGCGAGCTAAGCCAGGTGTACCCCGCAATACCGAAGGCAGTGGCGACATTGAGCGATGCCTTGGCACCTGTGAGAGGTATTTCGACCACACCTTTTGAACAGTGTCGCAATGCCTCGGATGAAACGCCCAACTCTTCGGATCCCAGCACCATGGTGCCAGATCGAGGAAAATCGAAGTCTTCGAGCAATGTGCCTCCGACTTCGAGCGCGAAGACATTTTCCATAATATCGAGCTCAGAAAGAGCGGCCCGTCGCCACTGCATACGTTCCACCGTTCCCATCGCCGTGCGAAGGGCTCTGGGATGCAATGGATCGGCACAATCCGGGGAGAGAATAATTTCTTCAAAACCTAGGGCTTCGGCGGTGCGAAAGATACTTCCCACATTGAATGGCGAACGTATGTCCTCGAGATAGATGCGCATTCCGGAGGCTCGGTGCAAACTCGCACGCCCGGGACGAGTCGACGCGATGAAGTCCCAGTCCGCGGGGCTCTGACCCGAAATGACCATGAGTCGATGTCGAAAACTATTGAGCGCGCTGCGAACCGTGCCGAAATTCGCAGAGGATACGCGCACAAGAAATTCGCGGGCTGCATTGGCGACCTCATCGGAGGATTCTTCCGACATAGCGAGGAATTCGGCGAGATCGCGCGCAAACTCGACATCGCGATTCACGTCCGCACTCAGGGACGACGAAGAGTGAGAAGCATCTATATCTTCAGGAAAGAAAATGCCTCCAGCCCAGCTGCGCTCGATCCGCTCCAGCAAAAGCGCAGCCTTTCGCGTCCGCGCGCGGCCATGAAGATTCGCGAAGTGCTTTAGATCCATCATTGTTCTTTAGAGCCGTGGACAATGAGGCAGAATTCGCCCTTGGCGGATTCTGCGGGAAAGCGTGGCACGAGTTCAGAGGCAGAACCTTCGACAATCTCTTCATAGATTTTCGTGAGTTCACGGCCGATGGTAACTCGGCGCTCGGGCTCGATGCCTGCGATATCGGCAAGTAGCTTGCTGATTCTGAAAGGCGATTCGTAGAGAACGAACGCTTCGCCACGCGAAAGTAACTCGGCGAGCCTCGCACGGCGCTTTCCGGGTTTCGGCGATAAAAACCCGTCGAAGAGGAAGGTGCGGCCCGAAACGCCCGCGGCGCTTATGAGCGTGGCAAACGCACTCGGCCCCGGCACCGGAACGACTGCGTGCCCCTTGCCGCGGGCTTCCCGGACCAAAACCGCCCCGGGGTCTGAGAGCCCAGGGGTGCCGGCGTCCGAGCAATAGGCAACCGTCTTCCCTTCATCCAGGAACCCTACCACCCTCACCGCCCCACGCTGCTCATCATTCGCATGACAAGCGACGAGCGGCTTGTGTATGTCGAAGTGCGTGAGGAGCTTAAGTGTATGCCGCGTGTCTTCGCAGGCGATCACATCGACCATTCTCAGTGTTTCAAGCGCCCGAAACGTAATGTCGCCGAGATTGCCGATAGGCGTTCCGACCATGTACAGCGTGCTCACACCATCAATACTGCACGAGGAACAGCCTGCATGTCTAGGGCGTAGTGGAGCGTACACAGATTACCATGCCTATTCACAAGCCTTAAAAACAATTATCATAGACCGCGATGAAAACGATCAACCCTCGAAAAATTTCATTTCTTCTGCTCTTTCTCGTGCTTCTACTCCTCGTTGCGCGACTCTTTTATCCCTTCTTGACGGTGATACTGTGGAGCGGCCTTCTGTACGTTTTCCTC
The DNA here is from genome assembly GCA_964466815.1 of uncultured Treponema sp. Lineage (GTDB taxonomy): Bacteria > Spirochaetota > Spirochaetia > Treponematales > Rectinemataceae > Rectinema. The sequence goes on along the minus strand of CAYXOW010000006.1, from coordinate 17,593 downwards.
GAACCGATCCAGAGGAAACTGAACGGACCAACCCGTATGCGCGGCGCCAAATCGATCGGATCGCACATCAGCGCTGTCGTACTCGCGATCCTTGGAGTCGTTGTTCTCCTTGTACCTCTGGGATTTCTCGCCATCGCCACCACGCGCCAGCTCGCAGATCTTCTCAAGTCTGGAGTGCATTTCTTTGAGGCCAATATCAATTCATTCCGAATCGACCCCCAAAGTCAGATTGGGTTAGCGCTTCAATCGTTTTTCGGCACTTCGCTCGACCTTTCCAATTTCGACTTTGTACGTCAGCTTCAGTCTATGCTCTCGGCAGGCGCAAACCAGGCGCTCAGAATTTCGACTTCGCTCATCAAGAATATTTTCCAATTTCTTATCGCCATTCTCTTTATCGTTTTCACGCTGTACTACCTTTTGATGGATGGAATTTCCTTAGGGGAGACCTTTGTGTCCATGATGCCCTTCGCCCCTGCCCACACACGGCTCTTCATGGGCAAGCTGAAAGAGACCGGCAAGCAATTGGTCATCGGATATTTTCTCGTAGCGCTCTTTCAGGGATTCATGATGTTCATACTAAGCCTCATCTTCGGATATAAAAACAACCTCCTGCTGTCGGTGTTGACTGCCATTTCCTCCTTTATCCCCATGCTCGGAACTTCCATTGTATGGGCGCCCATGGGCATCTTTTTAATAATAAGCGGCAGCGTCGTGAAGGGAATCGTGTTCCTCGCGAGCGCAGCCTTCGTCATTTCGACCTTGGACAACTTTATAAAGCCCATCATCTTGGGTGGACAACTCAAAGTGCACCCGCTTTTTCTCTTTTTCTCGATTGCAGGCGGACTCGTGGTGTTCGGCTTCAACGGCATCATTTTAGGACCGCTCGTACTCATGCTCTTCATCGCCGCGGGCGAACTCTACAGGACGCTGAATGATGAAGAAGAAGCGAGCGCAAGTGTGATGGAATAAGAGATTATGGCGAGCGGAGGCGATCGGATGCGAGCGCGAGCGCGCCAATGAGCTCATCGCGGAATCGCGCACCGATAGGCATATTGCCCGCAGTTCGCCCAAGACCGCATTCCGGCCGGCCCTTGCCGTGAAAATCCGACCCTGCTGTAATAAACATGCCTCGCTCTTTCGCCATGCGCTCCAGAATCGCGCACTGCCCGTACTTCGCCGTCGGATGATAGGCTTCGATACCGCGAATTCCCATATCGCGCCACTGGGAAAAGAGCATTCCCAGCATCGCTTTCGACACGAAAAGCGAGTATGGATGCGCGACAACCGGCACGCCGCCCGCTTTGCTGATGACCAGGAGCGCTTCTTCGAGAGGAAGACAGGATTTTCGAATATAGAATGGCCTTCCTTTTCCGAGATATTTGTCAAAAGCATCCTGCCGGTTGCGCGCGCAACCGGCATCGACGAGAAGATCCGCGAGGTGCGGCCGGACAAGATACGCTTGGCGTGAGAGTTCCTCGATGTGTGCAGTGTCGAGCGGCAAACCAGCTTGCGCGATTCGTTCAAGAATCGCCACATTGCGCTCATGTCGGGCGCGTGCAAGCCTTTCGATCGCTGTGCGAAGCTCGGATGATCTCGAATCGATGCCATATCCTAAGAGATGAAATTCTCCCGGTTCGAATTCGACCTCGATCTCGATGCCAGGGATGAACTCGATCCCGGCTTCGGACGCAGCGGCTCGCGCTTCTTCGAGACCGGCAACCGTGTCGTGATCCGTCAGCGCAAGTGTGCTGATACCCATTGCGCGCGCCTTGGCCACGAGGGCGCTGGGCGAGAGCTCTCCATCGGAAGCGCTCGAGTGCGTGTGGAGATCCACAACTGGTTTATTGCCAGGCCAATTCACCGTGTTCTCCAAAACACTCGATGCGGATATTGTGCGCAACGATTTCCAAGCTCGAATCCCCTGCACCAAGACGTCGCGCACACATTCTCATGGACTCATCCGTAAGCGGCGCAACCCAATCTTCAACGGGACGACGCGCCACCGTGTAGAGCTGGATCGCCTCGATCTGGCCGCCACCCATGAGAATCGACTCAATCAGCGAGGCGTAGGCCGTCGCATCGAAGAGAATCCTTCCTATGCGCGCATCGGAAAGCAACATTGTTTGCAGAGTAAGCGGGACGTTTCGTGAAATCGCAAGGATGCCTCCGACTATCTCGGCGAGCGAGAACCTGGAGCGGGAGAGCGCCCTGTGGAGTTCTTCGGTCCCTCCATCGAGCTTCGCCCATATCTTGAATGTCGCTTCTCTCTTGAATGCAACAAGAATGTCGACGATATCCTGGCGGAGGAACCCCGATGAATTGGTGATGAGCACAGTCGGCACGTTCGACAACGACGAATCGCGCGCCGCCTCATCACGGAGAACGCGCTTTACGGCGCCAAGGGCCTCTCCAAGACGCGGGGAGAGGGTCGGCTCGCCGCTTCCGGAGATTGAAATGTCCTTCAATTCATGTTCTTTATTATAAAAAGGCCAGCGCTCCGCGAAGAATCGTCGCAGTTCGCGCTCGATATCCCCATCGGCGAGCATGGCGTTCGGGTTTGAAAAGGGCGCCACCTCACAGTAGGGACAGTCGTAATCGCACACTTTGCGCTCCGGAAAGAGATTGATGCCGAGCGACAATCCGCGCGCACGGCGCGAGATCACCGGATACACTATGGAATCGCCATGCTCGCCGCGAGGGTGATGCTCGGGGCCGAGAGTATCGACGCTGTTTCGATTCGACTGTGACATATTCGCGCTCTGGACCTCATTATGGCGCAGATTGAGGATATGGAACAGCAGTAGCCGACGCTCGAACAGGATCGCCCCCTTGACAAATTCGTTGTAGTTCGCAATCTTATACACGCAATGTGCAATTTTATTCCGGGTTTTCGCGCCGCGCATCATCATGGCCATTTCTCATGGAGCCGTGAGCGCTGAGGCGTAAGCCTAAAGCATGAAACACCAGCAAGCCGGCTCCATATAGCCGGCTTTTTTTGACCTTCGTCGTAAAAGCCGGCTCATCGATGGCCGGCTTTTTGTGTTTTCAGAGCTTCGATGTTGTACATTGAAGGAGAGAGAGATGAGTGATTCAGAGAAGAAGGTTATGGAACTGCGTGTCGCGCTCCCGAAAGGGCGAATGCAGTCGAAAGTGGTGGAACTCCTCAACGGCGCGGGTATTCCCGTGTCGATCGATGAGCGAGAGTACCGTCCGCGGATCGGAAACGGCAAGGGCCTCGCCTCCACTTCGCGCATTTTCTCTTATGAAGTAAAACTCCTCAAGCCACAGAATATCGTCGAGATGCTCCAGGCGGGCAGCCGCGACATCGGGTTTGCCGGAGCCGATTGGGTGCGCGAACTCGGTGTCGACATTGTGGAGCTCCTCGACACAGGCCTCGATCCAGTGACCATCGTCGCCGCAGCGCCCGAAGCTGTCGCCGAGGCCTTTAAGGGTTCGAATGGTAAAATCGATGCGGTGAAGAAAGTCTGCGGGCGCACACCCATCATCGCTTCGGAGTACGAGGGCCTCGCGAAGGCGTGGATCGAGAAGAATCTCCCCGGCGCAGAATTCGTGCGTTCCTACGGTGCGACCGAAGTGTTTCCGCCCGAAGACGCTGACATCATCATCGACAATTGCGCGACAGGCACGACCCTCCGCGCGAATAAACTCGAGATCATCGACACGCTAATGGCGAGCTCGACACGCTTCTATGCTTCCAAGACCGCGATGGCGGATCCTGCGAAGCGTGAGGCTGCGGATACGCTCATCCTCCTCTTCAAGTCGGTACTCGAGGCGCGCAGGCGGGTAATGCTCGAGGTCAACGTCTCAGCGGAGGAACTCGACCAGCTCGTGGCGGTCCTGCCCTGCCTCAGGGCGCCGACCATCTCGCCACTCGGCAAAGGCGACGCCTTTGCGGTGAAAGTCGCTGCGCCGCGCGATACCCTCGCGAACCTCATCCCCGAGATCAAGCGGCGAGGCGGGACGGACATCGTCGTCACCCAAATTTCGCAGCTCGTACCCTGAGCCCAAGGAGACCAGTATGCTTCGACTCGACGCGAATGAAGGACGCTGTTTACTTTCCGAGCGCGATCTCCGAGAAATTTTGAGCCCCGAGATCGCCAGGCGCTACCCTGTACGCGGACTCCTCGAAGAGCCGCTCGCCGCGCGGCTGGGACTTCCGCACGAGTGCGTCCTCGCGACCGCGGGCGCCGACGACGCCATCGACAGAGCGGTGCGCACGCTCGCCGGACCCGGCGGCCTCGTGATGAGCACGCACCCCGGCTTTGTGGAGTTTTTAGCAGCAGCCCAGCGTTCCTCCGCGCACTATGACTCCATTCCGAAAGACCCATTCGGACCATTCCCCATCGATCTACTCTGCGAGACAATCGCCGCGCGAAGACCCCAGCTTATCATACTCTCGAGCCCAGACAATCCCTCGGGGCGCGTCTTGACTCGATTAGATCTCGCGCGCATCGCAGATGCCTGTGCGAAGGCGGGCAGCATTTTTATCTTCGACGCGACCTACGGCGACTTTTCGCTCACGAGCGCAACGCCTGCCGACGCCTTCGAGTTCTCCAATGTCCTCGTCTCCGGCAGTTTCTCGAAGTCGAGGGGACTCGCGGGCTTCCGGATCGGGTTTATAGCGGGCAATATGGAGATGAAAGGCATCATTGCGCGGCTTGCCGAGGCCGGCCCACCTTACTCGCTCTCGAGCTCGGCGATCGAGGCGGGAAGAAGGGCGCTGTCTCTCGACCCCGAAATCGTCGCGCGCTTTGTGGATGAAGTCCGGCGCGAAGTGCGAGAGCTGCGCGAGCAGCTCAGCGGCTTGGGGTATCGCGTCTCGGAGAGCGAAGCGAACTTTGTCCTCGTGCAGTCCGTGGACGTGAACGAATTCGCAGGAGCGCTCCGCGACAGAGGCATTCTCGTGCGCACTTGGGGCGCAAAGCCTGGATATGAGGGACTCGTGCGGATCACAGTGCCTGGGGACTCGCGAGAGTTTGACGAACTCACGCGCGCGATCGCATCGATTCGATGAGAAATGGAGGTATTCGAATGCCAAAAGAGACAAAAACCGCGACAGTCAGCCGCGTCACCAAAGAGACCGATATCCGACTCACGCTCGCCCTCGAGCCAGGGCCGATCGACGTCGAAACCGGCGTCGGGTTCTTCGATCACATGCTGAACCAACTCGCCTTCCACGCGGGGTGGAGCCTCAACGTGACCTGCAAAGGCGACCTCCACGTGGACGACCACCACAGCGTCGAGGATACCGCGATCGCGCTGGGAAAGGCTTTCGTCGAGCTCGTGCCGTCGGCTGCAGGGAGAGCGCGCTTCGGATACGCCTATGCGCCGATGGATGAGGCGTTGGCCCGCGCGGTGCTCGATATTTCGGGCAGAAGCTGGTGCGTGCTCACAGGCGGCTTCTCTGCGCCCTCGATCGGCAATCTCTCAAGCTCGAATATCGCGCACTTCTTTCAGAGCTTCGCGGCCAATGCGGGAATTACGCTGCACCTCGACATCCTGCGCGGCGAGAACGATCACCATAAAGCCGAGGCGCTTTTCAAAGCGACGGCGCTCGCTTTGAGGGCAGCGCTCGAACCGCGCGCCGATGCACGCGCGAGCACAAAAGGCGAAGCGGCGCTCGACCTGCGCAGGGCCCTAACATGAGCGAGCGCCTCAAACTCATCATCGTCGAGACCGGCGTGGCGAACCTCGCCTCGGTGCGAGCACTCGCCGACAGGCTCGCACTCGATCCTGTAGTGAGCGCTGACCCCGAAGCCGTCGAACGCGCGCCGCTCGTCATCCTGCCTGGAGTCGGAGCTTTCGGACCCGCAATGGAGAAGCTCGCAGCAGCGGGTCTCGACCGCGCAATGCGCGCGCGCGTCGGTGCGGGACTACCCACCGCAGGTATCTGCCTCGGCATGCAACTCTTCTTCGAAGAGAGCGAGGAGTCCGAGGGAGTGCAGGGCCTCGGCATTTTACGAGGAAAGGTGACACGGCTCGCAGGAAAACTTCCTCTGCCCCAGCTCGGATGGAACAGAATCGAGCCGGAGCGCGGCGCGCGCCTCCTCGAACCAGGATGGGTCTACTTCGCGAATAGCTACGGGGTGGACCCTACGAATTTTTCCACCATCGATGACGACAATGAAGTCAATTCGATCGACCAGATCGGCACTCACCGCCGCGAGGAGCGCTTCAGCATCGCAGCCGCGAGCACCACCTACGGCGCACCTTTCATCTCGGCCATCGAAGGCTGGCGCGCAGGAAGGCCCAGCCTCCTCCTCTGCCAGTTCCACCCCGAGCTGTCAGGCCCCTTCGGCACCGCGCTCTTTGAGCGCTGGCTCAAACTCAATAGAATAGGGAGCATACAATGAGCGGACTTGCGGTGCGGATCATCCCCTGCCTCGACTTTAAAAACGGCCGAGTCGTCAAAGGCATTAAATTCGAAAATCTCGTCGATTCTGGCGATCCCCTCGAGCGCGCTCTCATCTATGAGGAACAGAGCGCCGACGAACTCACCTTTCTCGACATAAGCGCCACAGTCGAGGGGAGAAAAACCATGGCTGCCGAGGTGGCGCGTATCCGAAAAAGACTCTCGATCCCCATCACGGTGGGCGGCGGAATCGGATCGATCGAAGATGCCACACGACTCCTCGAATCGGGCGCGGACAGGGTATCGGTGAACAGCGCCGCCGTGCGCAATCCCTCCATCGTCGACGAGATCGCGGGTCAGTTCGGTGTGCAGTGTGCGGTAGTCGCCATCGACGCGGCGAAAAATGACGCAATGCCCTCGGGCTACGAGGTGAAGATCGCCGCGGGCGCAGTTTCCACTGGGCTCGACGCGGTGGCGTGGGCGCGCGAGGCGGCATCGAGAGGAGCAGGCGAAATTCTTTTAACCTCGATCGATCGCGACGGCACAAGCCTCGGCTACGAGTGCGAGCTCACGCGCCGCGTCGCGCGCGCGGTGGGCATCCCCGTCGTCGCCTCGGGGGGAGCCTCGAAACTCGAACATTTTCTCGAGGGATACCGGAGCGGCGCCTCCGCCCTCCTCGCCGCCGGCATTTTCCATCGCGGCGAAGTATCAATAATTGAGATAAAAAAATATCTTGCATCGCACAACGTGGAGGTGAGACTATGATCGTC
>CAYXOW010000006.1:8999-10440 GCA_964466815.1 uncultured Treponema sp. | reverse complement strand
GCCGTGCAGCTGCGCGGTGGAACACAGGCGCCGCTCGACGCGGGCGATCCGCTCGAGCTCGCCGAATGCTACTCGAGGGTAGGCGAATTCGCGGTGGTCGACCTCGACGCGGCGATGAGCAAGGGTTCGAACCGCGAGCTCATCCTGAGCCTGTGTAAAAACTACGACGTGAGAGTCGGCGGCGGCATCCGAACGATCGAACTCGCGCTCGAGTACCTCAATGCGGGTGCGCGAAAAATCATGATCGGAACCGCGGCGAAGCCTGAATTTCTCTCGAACCTGCCGAAGGAGCGACTCATCGCCGCTCTGGACAGTAAGAATGAGACCATCATGGTGGAAGGCTGGACGAAACCGCGCGACGGCAGTGTCGCCGACGCCATAGAGGCGCTCGCTCCCTATGTCGCGGGCTTCCTCGTGACCTTCATTGAGACCGAGGGAGACCAGTGCGGCATCGATCTCGAGCGCGCGAAGGCTCTCATGAAGCGGGCGCCGAACAGCAGCTTCACCTTCGCGGGAGGGGCTGCCGGCGGCGTGCGGGGCATCGCGGACATCGCGGCGCTCGACGCAGTGGGCGCTGACGTTCAGGCGGGCACTTCGCTCGTGCTCGGCGATCTCTCGCTCGCCGACGCTTTCGCTGCCCCTCTCAAGAGCGATCGCTCCGACGGGCTCTGGCCCACCCTCGTATGCGACGAGTCCGGCAAATCGCTCGGCCTTGTGTACTCGAACCGCGAGAGCCTCAAATTCGCCCTCGAGACAGGCAAGGGCACCTACCACTCGCGCTCGCGCGGTCTTTGGGTCAAGGGCGAATCATCGGGCAACGGACAGCAGCTTCTCCGCGCCGATCTCGATTGCGATCGGGACACAATCCGTTTCACAGTCCACCAAGAGGGCGCCGGTTTTTGCCACCTGAAGCGCCGCACCTGCTTCGACGACGGTTACGGCCTCGAGAAACTCAACCGCACTATCACGCAGCGCATGAAGGATGCGCCGCAGGGCTCCTACACGCGCCGCCTCTTTACCGATGAGGGACTCCTCGCATCGAAACTCCGCGAGGAAGCGCAGGAACTCATCGATGCAAAAACAAAAGATGAGGCGGTGTTCGAAGCCGCCGACGTCATGTACTTTTCGCTCGTTCGAGTGATTAGCATGGGCGGAAGCCTCGCCGACATCGAAGCTGAACTCGAGCGGCGCTCACTCCGCGTGACACGACGGCCCGGGAACGCGAAGCCTGGATTCGAAGGCCCTGAGGGAAAAAACGAATGGAAAAGCATACACTGAGAAGAATCGCGATCGAAGATATCCCTGAGCCCTCACTGCGGCTCTTCGACCCCGAAGTCGACGCTGTTGCGCGACGAGCAATCGAACGCGTGCGGACTGACGGCGAGGCTGCGCTCCGCGAAATCGCAATCGAATTCGACAGTCTCGACCCCTCTGCGCCCCT
>CAYXOW010000006.1:5761-8939 GCA_964466815.1 uncultured Treponema sp. | reverse complement strand
GCGCGCCAAAGGCCGCATCGCGGCCTTTGCGGCCGCCCAGCGCGCATGTCTGGCACCGCTCGACGTGGAGATCGGCGAAACGACGGCGGCCGGCACCCCCCACGGCGCGCTGGGCGGCCGCCACGGGCACGACTTCGTGCCCGTGGCGCGCGCGGGCTGCTATGTACCGGGCGGCGCCTATCCCCTCCCCTCCAGCGCCCTTATGACCATCGTACCCGCCAAAGTCGCGGGCGTCGACGAAGTCTGGGCAGCCGGCCCAAAACCCAGCCGCGAAACGCTCGCCGCAGCCTGGCTCGCGGGCGCCCACGCCATCGCCGCACTCGCATTCGGTGTCGCAGTCCCAAAGTGCGATGTCATCGTCGGCCCCGGCGGCAAATATGTCGCTGCCGCCAAGCGCTTACTCTTCGGCATTGTCGGCACCGAGGCGCCCGCTGGGCCATCGGAGCTCCTCGTCATCGCCGACACGAGCGCGAACCCCAAAATCGTTGCAGCTGACCTGCTCGCACAAGCAGAACACTCGCCCGACGCCATGCCTGCACTCATCGCAACAGATTCCAGACTCGCGGACCGCGTCGAGGCCGAGCTCAACCGTCAGCTTGAGATGTTGCCCGAACCGAACAAGAGCATCGCCCGCGCTGCGCTCGCACACGGCTTTCTCTGCGTCGAGCCAAACCTCGCGCGAGCCGTCGAAGGCGCCGACCGCTGCGCCCCCGAACACCTCGAACTCGCGGTGGCGGCCCCGCGCACACTCTCTCCTCGCATTAAAAATGCGGGTGCGCTCTTTCTCGGAACCGGTTCCGCCGAAGTCTTCGGCGATTACGGCGCAGGTCCCAACCACACGCTCCCTACGGGAGGCGCATCAAAATTCGCGGCCGGCCTCTCGGTGCTCCACTTCCTACGTGCACGCACTTGGCTCGAAGTCGCCGACCCCGATACGCTCATCGACGACACGGCTTCATTCGCGCGCCTCGAAGGACTCGAAGCCCACGCGCGCGCTGCGGAAGCCAGAAAATCGTCGGATATTTCCTAAATCGCGGTCTTCATATAAAAAATGAAGGCGCGCTCCTTCTTGAAGCCGGCCTTTTCTTTTGCGGCCGCTTGTAGTGTAAAAAAAGCAGCTCCGCTTAAAATCCATAAATTTCAGCATACTTCTCGCGTAGATAGCGTTCGAAGTAGCGCGCATCGAGCGGCTCGCCCGTCACTTTCTCGACGAGTTCGCCTGGGGTATACCGCGAACCGTGCGTGTGGATGTTGGCGCGGAGCCAGTTGAGCACCGAGAGCGTATCTCCTCCGGCGATCCGCGATTCGATGTCCGGCACTTCGCGCTTGAGCGTCGCCCAAAATTGCGCGCAGTAGAGGTTTCCGAGCGCGTAGCTTGGGAAATATCCAAAGGCGCCCATCGACCAATGCACATCCTGAAGGCAGCCCTGCCTATCGTCCGGCGGCTCGATTCCGAGCAGTTCTTTGTACTTCGCGCGCCACGCGGCGGGAACATCCTCCACCTTGAGACTGCCGTCGAACAGGGCAGATTCGAGCTCGAAGCGCGCGATGACATGGAGTCCGTACGTCACCTCGTCGGCTTCGGTTCTGATGAGCGAGGGGCTCACGCGGTTGATCGATTTCAGGAAGCCCTCAAGATTTATATCCCGGCCTGCCTGACCGAGCAGCGCGCTGAGCGCCAGGAAATTTCTTTCCCAGAACGCGCGCGAGCGCCCCACGATGTTTTCCCAAAGCCTGGATTGGGATTCGTGGATCGACATACAGACAGCATCTGCAAGCTTAGTTCCTCTGAATGCCGGATTCGGATCGATGCCCATTTCGTACAGGGCGTGTCCAGACTCGTGGATCGTGCTGAAGAGGCTTGAAGGAAAATAGTCCTCGACGTAGCGAGTAGTTATGCGCACATCGCTTCCACCGAGCGTGGTGGTGAAGGGATGTGCCGAAACGTCGAGACGGCCGCGATCGCGCTCGTAGTGCAGCACGCCCATGAAATATTCGCTGATGCGCGCCTGGGTATTCGAATCCACGCGTCGCCCTTCGCAGATATCGTCGATCTGAGGCCGTTTTCGAATCTCGCCGAGGATATCGACGAGGTAGCGCCGCATCGTCGAAAATACCGAAGCAATCGATTTCTGCGTACTTCCCGGTTCGAAGAGATCGAGGAGCACATCGTAGGCTGGGGCGTTGGGATTGAGGTACGCAGCGCGCCGTCTATTGAGCTCGACCATCGTCGCGAGGTGAGGCTGAAAGGCGCCGAAATCGTCGTTCTGTTTGGCTTCAGCCCATGTGGCCTGTGCGATGCTCGCGGCTTTTGCGTACTCGGTGACGAAGCTCTCAGGTAATTTCGTCTCGCGGTCGTAGTCGCGCCGCACTACGCGGATGTAAGCGCGCTCGTCGTCCGAAAGCCCCTCCGTCGATTCGAGCGCGGTGAGGAGCTCGCTGATCTCGGGGTTGACCGCTTTCTGGTGCGCGAGTCCCTCGAGGAGAGCGAGTTGATCCGCTCTCTCTTCGATCGCCTTCGATGGCATATATGTCTCTTGATCCCATCCTAGAATCGCCCCAATGTGGGCGACCAGCGTATGCTCCCTGTCCAGCTCGATGAGACGAGCGATTTTTTCATGCATGGTTTTACTCCTTTCGTCGCAATAGTAGCACTATGGTGTCGCTATTTGTATACTTAGCCCGTGTTTTTAAGAGAATTGACGCAAGATGTCGCCATCTTAAAAGGTACAGGTCCCTCCACAATCCGCGCGCTCGCGAATCTGGGCATTCGCACCGTCGCAGATTTGCTGCTTCACCTTCCAAGAGATTACGAGGACCGCACCCAGCTGGTGCCACTCTCTCGCTTCGCCGACGCGAATGTGTATACCGCCGCTCGCGTCGTAGCCCACGATTGGATCGGATTTGGCCGAATGCGCACGCTCAAGATCATTATCGCAGATGATTCGAGCGAGGCGGCGCTTCTCTGCTTCAACAGACCGTTTCTTGAGCAATCGGCGCCAGTAGGATCGCGCATTCAGGTGTATGGCAAGTTCCAGTTTAAATATGGAGAAATTCAGTCATCCTCTTTCGAGATAAAGAGAATCGGTGAGTCTTTTTCGCCACACGCTGAGCTTTCTCCCGTCTATCCCCTCACGGAAAAGCTGAATCAAGCTGCGATGAGAAAGCTCGTCGCCAT
>CAYXOW010000006.1:5401-5682 GCA_964466815.1 uncultured Treponema sp. | reverse complement strand
CCACACCTTTGCCATCGTCTTCAGTCTGCAGCGCGTGGGAACGGGCGAAGCGCGCTCACAACACGCTCGCGTACGAAGAGCTCTTCTACTTTCAGCTCGGTATCGCACTGCGGATTCGATCGCGGCGCGCGAACACCATCGAGCGTGCCCCAAGCCCTGGAGTACTCGCCAAACGCCTTAAAGAGCGCCTTCCCTATTCGCTCACCGAAGACCAAGAGAAAGTACTCGCTCAGATCATCGAGGATATGCGCAAGCCATACCCTATGGCTCGGCTCTTGCAG
>CAYXOW010000006.1:2379-5327 GCA_964466815.1 uncultured Treponema sp. | reverse complement strand
AGGCAGCGATCATGGCGCCCACGGAGCTTCTTGCGCGCCAGCATGCGACGACTGCTGCGCATCTCGTCGAGCCGCTCGGCGTGCGGCTCGCCTTCGTCACAGGTGCTGTTTCCAGCGCGGCTCGCCCGCCTCTTCTTTCGGCACTGCAGCGCGGTGACATCGATATCGCGATTGGGACGCACGCGCTCTTCTCTGAGGATGTCTCGTTTAAGAATCTGGAGCTTGTCGTTATCGACGAGCAGCAGCGTTTCGGCGTGCTTCAGCGAATAGCTTTATACCGAAAGGGGCACATTCCCGATCTCCTCATGATGACCGCCACACCGATCCCGAGGAGTCTCGCGCTCACCTTTTTCGGCGATCTCCAGGTGTCGACGATCGAACACCTGCCACCAGGACGAAAGCCCGTCGTAACTCACCTCGCCCGCGAAGACAGACGCACAAGTGTCTACGATTTCACTCGTCAGAGGCTCGCCGAGGGTCGGCAGGCCTACTTCGTATATCCGGTCATCTCAGGTTCGGATAAGCATGATTTGCGTGATGCTGAATCGATGGCCGATCATCTCCAAAAGGAAGTATTCCCCACCTATAAGGTCGGCCTTTTGCACTCGCGTCTCAGCGACGAAATAAAAATGGAAGTGATGGGGCGATTCGCTTCCGGCGAGCTCTCAATTCTCGTGGCGACCACCGTGGTTGAAGTCGGTGTGGATGTTCCTAACGCGACCGTCATGGTTATCGAGCACGCAGAGCGCTTCGGGCTCTCCGCTCTCCATCAACTTCGAGGACGCATCGGGCGTGGCGCGCATCAAGGGTACTGTTTTTTAGTCTACTCAAAGGAACTCAGCGAAGAAGGCCGCGATAGGCTCAAGGCCCTCTTCACCACCAACGACGGTTTTGCCATCGCCGAAGAGGATCTTAAAATCCGGGGGCCAGGGGACGTCCTCGGCGTCGAGCAGTCGGGGGACCTTAGGCTCAACATCGCCGACATGCGAAAGGATTTTGAGCTTTTAAAGCTCGCACGACATGACGCCTTCGGAATTATCGAATCGGACCCAGATCTCGCAGCGCAGCGCAATAGTGTAATCGCTCAGGTGCTCGCCCGCGCGAATCCCTTTTCAGAGAGATAGGATGCAGTGGCGATCATATCGCCCTCTTTTTTTTTCGCTCAAACAACAGCGCGCTTACGCGATTTTGGGCCGCCATGCTGAAGCACAAGTTCGGAACACTGCATGTACTCGATTATCTTTTCTCGACGTGCGCTCGGTCCAAGCATCTTTCGAACTTTGTTGTACTTTCTTCGGAGATACTGGATCGAGGGGATGCTCGTGGAGAAGTGCTCGGCGAGTTCCCAATCTCTGTGGATATAGCGGCCATAGGAATCCTTTCGATTGAGATTTAAAAATTCGGCGATATGTTCGCGGGACCACTCGATATTTTTTCCCTGCGAATAGTCGTGGGTCTCCATACGCCGCTTGGTGCGTTCCGATGCCCCTTCCATCTTGCGCTTGCGCCAGTAACTGTTGCGGTTTCGTGCGCGGATGATGTCCTCTCGGGTGAAACCGGTGGCCTGCATCCACAGACGCGCGAGTCTTGCTTTTTCTGCTGGTTTGAGGCGTGATTTGAGCGAGTTTTCAACATATTCATCGGGCGTTGCCGATTCTAAAATCAGCTTTTCAGACTTTTTCATACTATAAGTATAATAAAGAGTTGCGAAAATTCAAATAATTGGAGTTATTTCACATTAGTCGCGGCGGAAGGCGACAGCCTCCCAGCCTTTTTTACGCTCAGAATGAGGTACTCGTGAGAATCCGCTCGGTTTTTGCCGGGCAGCGCGGTCGATCAGCGTACTCTCTGCAACGAAGATGCAGAGGCCGCCTCGCTTGAGGCAGCGTTCGGTGAGTGGCCAATATCGGCTTGAGATGTCGAAGCGCGGAATATCTTCAAGGAACAAGAATATTGCGTCAATGCTGTAAGCTCCGAGTTCAGAAACAATTGTGTGGTCGTTTTCGGCGTGGGAGTCTCTCGATAAAAAAGGCGGCTCGAGTGACTGCCGAACTTTGAATGGACGCTGCCGTAGTGCACTGCGCGCAAGGTTGTGGCTCGAGGCGGCGAGGGCAAGCGTGTCGTGCGAATGCAGCACAATCTCATCCGATCCAAGCACGCTGAGTATCCAGAGGGGAGCAATTCCAACACCAGGTTCGACGACGAGCGCATTCCGAACGAGCTGCCCTGAGAGAGTTTTTCGCGCGAGTTCGAGGGCGCAGACTGTTGCATATGAAGGTTCATCGAATTCTGGAAGGCCCTGTACTCCATCCCAAACAAGCGACATGTTTGCGATTCTTCGCGTTACATGCGAGCGGATGTAGGGCGAGAGCCACTGCTCTTCAACCTGGGGGTTTTGTGAAGGTAGCGACGCTGGCTCCGAATTGCGTGTGGTGCGAGGGGCCACTGCAGTTGGGTTGGGCAACGCGGCCGCCGCAACCGCTTCTTTTGCGGGGGCGCGCGCGATGCACACCATATGATTTTTAGTCGATATTGTGCGCGCGACAGTGAATCCCGCGGATGTGCACCAGGCGCGGGCGCCCTCGGCGAGCGGCGTTACGATAACGAAGGCGAATGTGCCGCCCGGATTAAGAAGAAACGCGCGCACGAACGTAAAATAGCGCTCAAGGAGCGCAGGCCCCGCCTTTGCAGGTAAATTGGACACCACCGCATCGTAAGGGCCACGGGGGTCCGACTCTCCGAAAGCGCCCGGTTCTGCAATGATCGTCTGTGTCGCTCTAGGCGCGATTTTTACTTTTGCGAAATGGTGTGTGCGGCAAGGTGAAAGCTCTCGGCCTTCGAGGCCGTAGAGGCGTGGGTTCAAACCGTTTCTTGCAGCGTTGCGAGCGGAAAAGGCCACTGCTCGAAAATCCCGGTCGCGCATCACCACATCCATTTCCGGACACGAT
>CAYXOW010000006.1:0-2362 GCA_964466815.1 uncultured Treponema sp. | reverse complement strand
AAGGCTCACTCCGATTATGCCAGCGCCACAGCCGGCGTCGAGCACACGCTTGGCCGCGATTATATCCGGATCGGCAGCGATCTCTTTGAGAAGTAGGCGCGTCCCTGCGTCAATGTCGTACGATGAAAAGAGTGCGTGCGACAGATCGAATTTGAGGCGCGCGCCGCGATAGGCAAAATCGACCGTCTTATTGACGAGCGGATCAAGAGGACAGCGCTGAACTTCGGTTTCAGTCGTTGACGCGTTCGACGTACTCGTTCGTCTCCGTATTGATCAGAATCTTTTTGCCCTGCTTGATAAAAAGCGGTACACGCACGACAAGGCCGGTTTCTGTGGTGACGGGTTTCGTGGCGCCAGAAACGGTATCGCCACGAACATAGTTCTCACTCTCGACAACGGTGAACACCATTTTGTAGGGGATCTTTATATCGATAGGCTCCCCATCCCACATGACGAGAGTGTAAGTTTCGCCTTCTTTGAGATAAGGGCCTTTGTCCTCATGCGCCGCAATGGGGATGCCGAACTGCTCGAAACTTTCATTGTTCATAAACATGTAGCTCTCACCGTCGGAGTACTGATACTGGCAATCCACAAGATCGACCTGCGCATCCTCGACAAAATCGGCAGTTTTTATTGTTTGAGTGATCACATTGCCATTTTTAAGATTCTTTGCCTTCACGCGCGCAAACGCTGATCCCTTACCGGGACTCACGAATTCGCGTTCGACGACAATATGCGGTGTTCCGTTGACGAGCAGACATGTTCCGATTCCAATATCTCCACCACGAACCATAATTTTTCCCTCGATATATCAAGAATTGAATCGGGCTATACTAGCGCGGAACAAGGTCGGGTGTAAAGACTGAAGGGGGTTCCGGTACGCACGACGATGCGACTGGTCGAGTCGGCGTTTCTAAGAAATATATGTGTTGAGGGAAAATAGCGTCACTTCGTCGATATTCTTCTTGCTGAGCAGGACCATCATAAGTCGTTCAAAGCCGATCGCTACTCCTGAGCAGGGCGGAAAATGTTCGAAAACTGACGCATACTTGCCGTCCACTGCGTGCGGAACAAGGGCTCCAGATTTTTTTGCGGATTGCGAAGAAAAGTAGGCGCGCACCGCGCCGGGATCCGCCATCTCGGTAAAACAGTTTGCAATCTCGATGCCTTCGACATAGAGCTCCCAGCGCTCCTTGTACATTGTTCCGGGGATGTCCGCCGCAAGGCACTCGACCCCGGCGGGATATTGATCGAGGACGAGGGGGCGGTCTCGTGGAAGTGCAGGCTCGACGATACTTAGAAAGAGAATATTGAACGCATCTTCCCACGGCGCGTCGGAAGGAACCAAGAGTCCACGCGCGCGGCAGGCTGCGCGCATCGCCTCCGGATCCACAAGACTATCGAGGTCGGCGTGTGCGAATTCACGCCACGCTTCAGCCATGCTCATCACTCTGAAGGGGGGGCGGGCCGTGCTCGGGGTTTCCGAAAGTGCCAACGCCTCGAACAGCTCTTCCGTGAGGTGGATATTGTCGTGACGCGATGCACCGACTCCGTAGTACTCGAGCATCGTGAACTCGGGGCTGTGGATCGGGGAGACGGATTCGGCATTTCGCCAAGCTTTGCAGAGCTGAAACACATTCTTTCCTGTCTCCGCGATGATGCGTTTCATCCAAATCTCTGGTGAGGGAATGAGATAGAGGGGCACACGCGGAGCACGGGGATGGACATACTCAGTGGCAAATACTTCGAGGCAAGATTCGGGAATGAGTGAGGGAGCGAGCGCGGGGGTATCAGTCTCAAGATAGCCGCGCGAGAGGAAAAATTCTCGTGTTATGCTGACGAAGCGCGAGCGAGCGCGCATTATTTCAACGTCCATTTTAATAAGTGTATCGTTTTTTTAACGTTTCATGAATGGGATCGCGACGCAACAATCGAGGCATTGCGCTTGAGCGCCGCGATCGATATCCACTTTTGGTCAAGCGCCGACCCCTTGAGCGCCTGATGAAGCGCTTCATCATCCATCTCAGCCAACGCAGCAGCGTCAAAAGATCCTCCGATGGCTCCTCGTCGAACACGAGCAGAAGGGTCAGCGATGAAATGCGGACATGCCTCGAGGCAAATATCGCAGCCATAGAGTTGGTCGTTCCACGCGTCGAAAATGTTTTCGGGAAGAGGGCCATCGATCGAGCTGTAGTGCTGGATGCAGTTTTGACGCACAAATGTAGGAACAGCAGCACTGAGAAGCGCGTTCGAAGGGCACGCCTCGATGCACCGTGTGCAGGCAGCGCAGAGCTCGAGCGGGGCTCGTGGCGGCTTAGGTACGCTGCGCAGCGCTGTGCGCACCTCGAAAGGAAGGAGCATG
>CAYXOW010000005.1:28221-36040 GCA_964466815.1 uncultured Treponema sp. | reverse complement strand
GGTGAAGCTTCTTAGCAGTTCCTTGGAGCGCGAGGATATTTCCTGGAAATACCGGAGCGTCAGCGACCAGTCGTAGCCCCAGCCGTTGACGAAGGCTCCAATGATGAGGCCCACGTACACGAGGACGACGAGGAGCGAAACGAGCGCGCAGATTCCGAAGAGTGCCCACTTTACGGGCGCGCTGGTTTTCTGGATTTCGACCTGGGCGATTTTGCCGGTAATCGTGACGTAAGAACGCCGTCCTACCCAGTAGCGCTGGAGCAGGAAGATGCCGAAGGAGGGCAGAAGAAGGAGAATGGAGAGAACCGCGGCGCCCGCTATGTCGGCCCAGCCCTCGATGCGCATCCAAGCCTCGGTGGCCAGCACTGGAAAGCTTCCTGAAATGATGATCGGGTTGCCGAAGTCGGCGAGCACTTGGATCGCCACGAGAAGAGCCGCTCCCGCCACACCGGGGCGCGCGAGCGGAAAGGTGATGGTGCGAAAGAGTGTAAATCCGGTCGCGCCGAGATTCCGTCCCGCGTTCTCGAGACCAGGTGATATCGACTGCAGCACTCCCTCCATCACGAGGAAGGCGACCGGGAAAAAAGCAATGGTCTGCGCGAGCCACAGTCCCTGCCAGCCGAAAATGTTCACTCTGGCATGAAAGATACCTGCCGTTATAAGTCCATTCTTACCGAACATCATGATATAGCTGAAAGCGACCATGAAGGGCGGCGAGAAGAGAGGCAACAGGCTTATGAGCTTGAAGAGCTTGCGGCCGGGCACATTGGTCCGTGTTACCGTGTATGCAAAGATAAAACCGAGGAATGTCGATGAGAGCGTCGAGAGAAGCATCATGATGAGGCTGTTCTGAAGCGTCTTCATGTACCGCGCGTTCTTGAGAATCGAAAGGAAATCGCTGGCCTTTGGATACAGAAAGACTTCCACGATGGGATACAAGACAAAAATCAAGAGAGAGGCAACAATCACGAAAATCGCGACGACAAGCGATACCTCATACGATTTCGAACGGTAGGACCCACGCTTCATACCAGCCTCGGACTGCACAGGATGGTGTGCCGGGAGGGGGCGTCATAACAGACGAAATAGCGGCCAGCGTCGTGTGCGCTCAACGAATGTCGCCTATTGTCTGCTGACACCCCTTAGGCACATTAAAAATGGAAATGCAAGATCATTTTCCGGTGATTTCGGCCCACTGCTTCTTCCAAGCGTCGACATTCGCCGATGCTGCCTTCAGGTCCCAGGGCGCGAGCTTGAGGTCTTCGAACGGAGGAACGCCCGCGGGCATGGTTACGCCGGTGCGGACCGGGTAGCGGTAACCATTGCGCGCGTTGATCTGCTCAGCGGTCGGACTCAGGAGAAAATCGATGAATTTCCTGGCGGCATCGAGGTTCGGCGCGCCTTTTAGAATCGAGGCGCAACCGATCTCGAAGCCGGTATCTTTCGGGAAGACCACCGTGATAGGGAGATTGCCCTGTTCCTTTTGCTTCAGCGAATCGTGGCCCCACGCGAAGCCAACATACGCCTCGCCCTGCGCGACGAGCGGAATGCATCCATTCGCGCCTTTTGTGTACTGCGCGATGTTCTTGTCGAGCTGTCGGATATAGTCGAAACCGGCTTTTTCGCTGCCTAGCCTGAATATCTGTGCGCACTCCATGAGATAGGCGCCGCCGGTCGTCGCGGGATTCGAGCCGATTACGAGGCCTTTATAAGCTGGATTGAGCAAATCGTCCCAGGTCGCGGGCGGTTTAAGTCCCATCGGCTTGAATTTCTGCTCGTACATCTTGTTGTTGTAGACGAAGCAGAGCGCGCCGAGGTACCAACCGGTCCAGTTGCCGTCGGGGTCCATGAACTTCGCGTCGATTTTGGCTTCCTTTATGACTGGTGAAACATATTTGTCGAGATAATTTCCCGTGGCCAGATCGGCGTGGAAGTTCGAGTTTCCGCCGATGAAGACATCGGCGCGCGCATGGGCCGATTCAGCCTTGATCCGCGCGGCGATCGTGCCGGCCTCTTCGATCTGCAACGCGATTTCGACCGGAATGCCTGTTGCCTGGGTAAAGGCGGCGGCGAGTTCTTTCGATGTCTTTTCGTCGAGCGCGGCATAGATCGTCAGGGGGTCGGCCCCCTTCGCGTAGATGCTCGAAACGAGCACGAGCGCGATGAAAGCGATTTTCAGCACCTTCATGTTTTGCCTCCTAATGGCATTATCTTAATTCACCCTTGGCCAGATCGCTCCGATCAAGCGTGCGCGCATCCGCACGATTGTCGGATTTGAAGCTGGGTGGGGAGAATTATTTTTTGATAGCGAGGATTACGCTGTTCGAGAATGCGAAGCACGGTCTCCATGGCGATGGAGCCGATTTCCTGCATAGGTTGATGGACGGTGGTGAGCGGAGGATCGAGAAATTCGGAGAAAAAAGTGTCGTCGAACCCCGTGATGGCGATGTCATTGGGTACATGAATTCCCTTGCTACGGCAATAGAGAATAGCACCGAGCGCCATATGGTCGCTCGCGGCGAAAATGGCATCGTAGGAACTCATTTCGAGTGCCTGCTTGGCCGCCTCGTACCCCGATTCGCGTAGAAAGTCGCCGTGTACCACATCGAGCGCTTCGACTTCCACCGACATTTCGGAGACGCCCATTTTGAAGCCGTAGAGCCGATCGTTCGAATCGAGGTTGTCCTTCGGCCCGGCGATGAAAAGTATTCGTTTAAAACCGTGTTGCGCGTAGTGGTGGGCCATCAGCCGCGCGCCGCCGACATTGTCGATGAGGATCGCGTGCGAGTCGTTTCCGGCTGGTGGTTTTCCGATGAATACGACTGGAATGCCTCGGCGCTGCAAGGTTACCAGCACATCGTTGTCGAAGGGCTTGAGTCCGTTGTTCCTCAGTATGAAAGCGTCGACCTTGTTGTTGATGGCGAGGTCGAGGAACGCCTTCTTGTTGTTCTGTGTCTTGATGATGATGTTGAAGAATTGCTTTTCGGCGACTTCTTCGAGGCCGGTGAGGAGTGTGGCGTAATACTCGGTCTTCACATCGGGGAGAAAGACGGCGATCGTCCTTGTTTTACCGCCCGAGAGGGCGCTCGCGGCGTTGTTCGGCGTGTAGCAGAGCTTCTCGATTGCCTCGCGCACCTTGGCTTCGGTGGCCGGTTTCACGGAGCCCTCTCTGTTGATGACTCTAGAGACCGTGGCCTTTGAGAAACCGCAATAGGCGGCGACGTGGTCAATCGTGACCTTCTCTGGAATGTTGTCTATTGTTTGATGATTCATAATGTAATCGTTTTCTATTTTAATCAATGTTGGTTACTTGTCAAGCGTAAATTTTTCGCTCTATACTCAAAATCGAATTGGAAAGAGAAAGAAGCGCACAATGCTCAGAATTAGTTTCATTAATGTCGGATACGGCGACGCGATCCTCATCGAGGAGCTGAGGGGCGAACGACGAGTTTTTTCCATGCTTGTCGATGGAGGGGTGCCATATTCTGGCAATTATCGTGCCTCATACGATCGGTGGCCATCGAGAACTCCGGCATTTCGGTATCTCGATACCCGAGGTATTAGTGCGCTTGACGCAATTTTTCTCACGCACGTTCACATTGACCATGTCGGCGGACTGTCTGTGGTTATGGATAAGTGCGACTTCGGGCAGATATGGTCGAACTTCTGTCTATCTGAACCGAAGCGACTTTCTGCCCTCAACTCATTGTCCTTCGAAAATTACAAAATATCAGAGCGAGCTACTGCTTTAGAAATGCGCCTTTCGCTCAATCTGCTCGCCGAAATGCAAAACATCGCTCGAGGGCGCGGCAAATCCATCGAACAGATGGGAATGGAGCGCAGGGTTGTCACCCTTAGCGATATGTTGACCGCCGAATTTTACAAAGCTGATGCGTCGCTCGCCACGCGTACCGAAAACCTCATGGCTGAGATTCTTTCACCGGATGCAGAATTGGCTCAAACTCAAAATTCTCTCGTTCAGTTGGATTCGATCCAAAACGCCGCGGGCGTCGCGCTGCGGTTGAAATATGCGGGACGCAAGATCCTGCTTCCCGCCGATGTGCCGGCGATCCATTGGAAGAATGAAGATGGTAGAGTTGAAGAACTTTGCGCGGATATTGTAAAACTTGCACATCATGGTCAAGCGGACAGTATGACGAGAGAACTCGCTGCAAAAATTACTCCGAAGCACGCGGTGATAAGCGTCTCGGTGGATAATCCCTTTGGGGCGCCGTCGCCAACAGTGTTCGATATGTTCGATCACGATGTAGCGTTTTGGATCACTGAGAATATCAAAGTACCACCGCGCGAGCCGGGGCTGCCGCCCAGAATGGCCCCTGGGCTTTCGCGCCGCGCGGTGACTTTCGAAATTCAAACCGATGGAGAGATCGGCGTCTCGCTCGACTGCAACTGACCGAAGAGCGCCGAATAATACTTTAAGAATTGATGGTAATATTCATCCATCCACGATGAATGAGGCGTTTCGACTGACGAAGTCTTGAGGGGAGGGGGCGGATCGACTTGGAGCTCGCCATGCGCGATGGACCGCACGGCTGTGAGACCGATCGCCGCAGCTCCACGCACAGAGGCGTCAGGTTCGTCGGAAATGAAGAGCGGACGCCCCGTCATAGCTGAAACGATCTGCATCCATGGAACGAAACGAGTACTGCCGCCCACACAGTACACGCGCGCGTCGGGTGCGACACCCAGCGTGTCGATGCCAAGGCGGATCGTACATGCGACGCCGAGCAGAGCTGAGGCGAGCAGGTCGCTTCTCGTGTGGTGGAGGGCGAGGCCGACCCATGCGCCTCGGGCTTGTGGGTTCTGGTAAGGGCTTCTCTCGCCGGAGAGATAGGGAAGAAAAATGAGATCCCGAGGGAGCTCGGCGCGTCCGTGCTCGAGATCCCCATAGAATTCCGCCCACTCGCTTTGAAGCGTGGATCGTACCCACTCGAGGGCGAGCCCTCCATTCAGCATGGCAGCCATGCGGTAGCGAAGTCCTGGCGCGCAGGTTTCGAAGAGGTTGAGGCCCGGTGCATAGGGCGGAAGCTCGCGCGTCGGAATTACGACCTGAATCCCCGTACCGATGCTCACTTGGACGACGCGGGGCGACTCCCAGTCGGTGTCTGGATCGCCACACGCGTTCAATGTTGCCGACGTACTTGAGCCTTCTGCGACATGCTTTCGTGTCGTGTCCGGCATCCCTGTCACAATCGCGCGCTCAAAATATTCGCGGAAAAATCCGGAACCGTAGAGCTCGCAGGCTTTATCCGCCGAACCAACTGAAACCGGAATGCCCTCCGATAAACCGGTATCGCGCGCTCCTTGGCGGCAGACCGTTCCGCCAACGCTGAAGCTGTCGAGCACGCGCGGCAACTTATTTACGTCGAGGCAGAGCGCTTCGAGTGCTCGTTCCGACCATGCGCGTGTTGAAAAATCCCAGAGAAGGCTCGCGCTTGCGTCGCCAGGGTCGGTTCCACGTTCGCCGGTGAGCCGATATCGGAGATAGTCTTTAGGAAACAGTATTGTCGCGGTATCACGGTACAGCTCGGGGGCGCGGTGCTTCATCCAGAGGAGGGTAAGGGCAGTGAGGCCAGCCGCCGGAGCGTTGAGCAAGCGCCCGAACTCGCTGCCGAGCGCCGCCGCGTACATCGTCGCAAATTCAGCGCCCCGCTCATCCGCCCACGTAATCGCCCTGTGCAGCGCACGTCCGTCGCGGCCGATCGGCACGAACCCGTGCATCTGCCCCGACAGCCCGATCGACACGAGTTCGGGCGCCAAACCCGCGCCCACCATCTGTGCGCGCACGTCCAGCCACGCGGTGCGCAGCGCGCCAATCCACGCTTCGGGGTCGGTCTCGGCGACACCCGGCGCCGGCGAGAGAATAGGGTACGCGCGCTGCGCGGAAAAGCCGGGTGCCGCGGATTCGCGAATAGCACCAGCAGCGGAGGCGCCGCCGCGAGGGCCAGTCTTTGGATCGGCATGGCCGCCGGACGCTCCAGTTCTACCATTAAAAATCCGCGCGGGGTACGCGGTTAACTTGAGCGACCCTGTTCCAAGATCGATGCCCAGACAGAAAGGGCTGGATGTTCGTGCGCCGGTTCGGGCGGCGCTATCCCTCCCGAGTTCCTCGCGTGAGGTCAGCACAGCGTTTTCCGCACAAAGAGAACCGCGTCCGCCGCGAGCTTGTCGTAGTCGGGATTAGGAATCACTTCGCGCCACACCGCGATATCGCGCCCTACTTGGCCGCCCGTAGAGACAAAAGGTTCCATCACGAGGGGACCATCGAATCCGATATCGTCGAGCGCTGTACGGATCTCCTGCCAGGGCATGCGCCCGAGCCCAGGTGGTTTGCGATTGGTTTCGCCGATGTGGAGCGCGGCGAGATGACGCCCCGCGGTTCGGATCGCGCCACCAATTGAGTCTTCTTCTATATTCATGTGGAAGGTATCCAGTAGAATCTTGCAAGCGGGGCTCGCGATGTCCTCGACATAGGCGACAGCCTCCTCGCAGGTGTTGATGAGAAACTGCTCGAAGCGGTTGATTACTTCCACGTTGAGAATGACACCATTGTCTTCCGCGATTTTTGCAAGTTCGCGCATGCTCTTTTTGCTCTGGTCGAGATAGGGGCGCTTGTCGCTCGCGCCCTTGGGGAGTGTCATGGGCCATGAGCTGTGGATGGTGCCGCCGATCATTCCCCCTCCGGCGCGCCCGACATTCTCGATCATGGTGCGCATGAAATTGAGCCCCGCTCGCCGTACTCCTTCATCCAGCGACGAGACGTCGTGATCCGCGGTGAGCCCAATGCCGTAGGAGAGCGCAATGCCGCGGTGTCGCGCCTCTTGCACAAGACGTTCTCGCTCCGACTTGGACATGATCGCGAAAGTTCCCCCGTTGATCTCGAGCTGATCGAAGCCGAGTCGCTGCACTTTTTCAACGAAGGGGAAAAAATCCACGTCCCACTCGCGCGTCCAGAAGGCGTAGAAAATGCCGATTTTTCGCATGGCAAAATTGTAGCGCTCTTGATCGAGTGGTGTCAAATTCGATGTCGCCGGGGCACGGGATGTGGGGCGCGGGCTGTGGGTGCATGTGGTACGCGGGTGTTGGGCCGATTAATGAAACACCGCTCGGTGCGTTGCTGCGCTGTGTAACGTCGCACCGTGTAACATCGCGCTTATTTTACGCGGACTTCTACCGTGAACTTGTTGCGTTCGCCGCTGTAGTACGCAGTCGAGAATTCAATGGGAACGTCGTTTTCGATGTACGCGATCGTCTGAATGAAGTGAATTGGATCGCCCTCTTTAATATTGAGAAGCGAAGCCTCGTACTTTCCGGCCTTGCGAATTTCAAGGGTTCTCAGTGTCCTCAGGATTTTATATCCGTAATCGAACTCGATGATGTGATAGAGCGACTCCCGTTCCATATCCTTCGATAGAATTTCCCGAAGCAGATTTCCGGGAACATAGGTGTTCACGAGTACGATTGGTTCGCCGTTTATGGAGCGCAGGCGGCTCAGGTAGTAGGTCAAGTCCGATGCCTTGATCTCGAGGTTTTTTATCACTTCGGGAGTCGGCTTTCGGGCGCAGAACGTGAGTACCTTCGTATCCGGCTTAAGGCCCTTGGCCTGCATTTCATCGTTGAAGCTCATGATGTTGAGGAGAAAGTCTTGAGGAATCTTCTTTTTATTGATGAAGGAGCCCCGGCCCTTCTGGCGCACGATCAGGCCTTCCGCCACCAATTCGTTGATCGCCTGTCGAACCGTTGGACGGGATATGCCATAGATGGCGCAGAGCTCATTCTCCGTCGGTATCGGGAGGCT
>CAYXOW010000005.1:11839-28190 GCA_964466815.1 uncultured Treponema sp. | reverse complement strand
ATTCTGGAGCACTTCGATGAGCTGGTAGTAGAGCGGAATCGGGACCGATTTGTCGAGTGGCCTGCTTTTGAAATAATCCGTATCCGCGGACATGAGCATGATTTTTCTCCTTCGGAGCGCTGTACCTCGACAAAATGCAATTACTTCGCTTCTAATTGATGGTACACCTGCTCCACCATAATGTAAAGACATTATTATAAACTTGCAAATGAATAAAAAATGCACGTTAAATTCCATTTATATAGTTACATGTATAATATTATGATAATATATTATTATATTATTTAATATTTTATCAATTTTTTGTAAGCTTACAAGTAATAATGTAAATATAATACAACATTTTTGTTGACATGTACTCGAAACGGGTTTACACTTTTTTCCGGTCCGCGTACTGCGGATCATACTTGTCTTTTGGGAGGTATTTTTATGAAGAAGAGAGTAGCAATCATCGCATTGCTTCTGCTTGTGATTGCGCTCATCCCGACATTCGCCGCGACACCGAAGAAAGTCGCAGTCATCATCAAGGCGACGGACTCTGATTTCTGGCAATATGTGTTGGTTGGAGCTACAAACTATGCGAAAGAGCATCCGGATCAGGTCGTGGTGACCACCTATGGACCACCCTCTGAAGCTGATATCGACAAACAAGTCGCCATTCTCGAAGACGTCGTGAATAGCAAGCCGGACGCGATCGTCATCGCATCGACGAGCTCGGACGCCACCGTGCCCGCGATCGAGCGAGCGACAAAACTCGGTATCCCTGTTATCACCATCGACAACAAGGTCAACACCACCGCCGTGAAGTCCCACCTCGCGACCAACAACATCAAGGGAGGCGCGCTCGCTGCCGACATGATCGTCGAGAAACTCAAAGCAATGGGCAAGCCCCTCTCCGGAAAAGTGGCGCTCATCAGCGCTATGGCGGGCGTCCAGGTTCTCACCGACAGAGACACCGGCTTCCTCAATAGAATTAAGGAAATCGCGCCGAATCTCAAGGTGCTCCCCACCAGATACATCGACAACGACATCATGAAGGCGCTTGCGGCTGCTGAAGACCTCTTCACCGCCAATCCCGACCTCATCGGATTCTTTGCCGACAACAACCACTCTGGCGACGGAGTTGCACGTGCGATCAACGAGAGAAATCTCAGTGGAAAGATCGCAGCCGCGGCTTTCGATTCGGACCCCGAAGAAGTTCAAGCTCTCTCCAATGGAACGCTCTATGCGTTGATCCTCCAGGATCCGTATGGCATGGGCTACAAGGGAGTCGAGAGTGCGCTTCAGGCTTTGGCTGGAAAGACCCTGCCCGCGTATGTCGACACTGGCGCGACAGCGGTCACCAAGGCTAACATGAATGAGCCGAAGATCAAGGGTCTCCTCGATCCGATGACACTCAAAAAATAATGTAAACACCTTGCAGGAGTCCTACGCGGGACTCCTGCGTTCATTTCTTTAACATCAATGCATTTAGGAAGGAAAGATGAGCGATTATATTGTCGAAATGAAGAATATTACTAAAACCTTTCCAGGTGTTCGCGCTCTTTCCAACGTCAATTTATCGGTCAAGAAAGGTGAAGTGCATGCGCTCGTCGGCGAGAACGGTGCGGGAAAATCCACACTCATCAAGATTCTGACGGGCGCCTATCAGAAGGATAGTGGAACAATAACCTTCGATGGCAAAGAAGTGGATATCAAGAACCCGCACTTCTCCAAGAGCATTGGAATCCACGCGGTATATCAGGATATTACGCTCGCTCAGCATCTGTCGGTCGGAGAAAATTTCTTTCTCGGCGAGCTCCCCATGAATTCGCCCTTTACCGTGGACTGGAAAAAAGTCTACTCCGCGGCGAGTGATGTACTGAAATCGCTCGATTTGAATATCGATCCCCATACACTCGTGAAAAATCTGCCGGTCGCTCAACAGGAGATGGTGACGATCGCCAAGGCGCTTTACGAAAAATCGAAACTCATGATTTTCGATGAGCCTACGGCGTTGCTCACCAACGAGGAGAGTGAAGAGTTGTTCAAGATCATCGCCCGCCTCAAATCCGAGGGCATCGGCATTATCTACATATCGCACCGGCTCGAAGAGGTCTTCAGGTTCTGCGACACGGTGACTATCCTCAAAGATGGCAACTACATCACCACGATGTCTACCGCGAGCACTAACGAGGACGATCTCATATCGTTGATGGTGGGCAGAAAAATCGAGGAGATGTATTACTTTGAGCACCACAATTCGCGCGAAGTCGTGCTCAGTGTGCGCAATCTCACGAAAAGTCATGTGTTCAGGAATATAAACTTCGATCTCCACAAAGGCGAAATTCTGGGTATGTTCGGATTGGTCGGCTCCGGACGCACCGATATTGTGCTGTCGATTTTCGGAGCCGCGAAGTACGACGAAGGAGAAATTTCCCTGTTCGGAAAGTCGGCCCGGGTTCAGAAGCCGAAGGACGCGATCGAGCTGGGATTCGGCCTCGTGCCCGAAAACCGGCGAACTCAAGGGCTCGCGCTTCCCCTCTCCGTAAAAATCAATATCAACCTGCTGCAGTATAAAAAATTCAGCCGATTTGGAATCGCAATCAATACGAGGCATGAGCTGGAGAACGCGAAATCCTTCATCAAAGAACTCTCGATCAAGACTCCCACTGAAGAAGCGATTGTCCGCAACCTCTCCGGAGGCAACCAGCAGAAGGTCGTCATCAGCAAGTGGCTTTCGAACAAGCCGAAGGTGATGATCTTCGACGAGCCCACCGTCGGCATCGACGTCGGTTCAAAGGAGGAGATCTATAAACTCCTGGAAAAGCTCACGCGAGACGGCACCTCGATCATATTCATCTCTTCGTACTTACCGGAAGTTATCGGTGTTTCGGATAGAATCGTGGTGATTTCCGAGGGTCGTCAAATGGGCATTGTGGATCGTAAAGAAGCCACCGAAGAGCGGATTATGAAGCTTGCGAGTGGCATTGAAGAAATTACCGAAAAAATTGAGAGTGAGGCACTATGAAAGCGCAGTCGACAGAGACAGAAGTGAAGGGCAAAAATAAATTCAAACTGAAGACTGAGGGCACTCTGGCGTTGCTCCTGGTGGTGCTCGCGATATTTTTAACAATATTTACGAGGGGATTCCTTACGGGAACGAACCTCTCCAACCTCGTGCGACAAACGGCGATCAACGGCATTGTGGCGCTGGGAATGACACTCGTCATCATCGCTGGGGGCATCGACCTCTCCGTCGGCTCGGTGGTCGGGTTTGCGGGAATTTTAGTTGCGCTGCTTATGAAGAGTGGCGTTCCGGTGATCTGGGCGACACTCGTGTCTGTGCTCGTTTCCTTCGTGATTGGCGCGATAAACGGCTTTATGGTCTTCGATGGGCGCATTCCTCCTTTTATTGCGACTCTCGGATCGATGGCAATTATCCGTGGCGCGATTATGCTCATTTCCGGCGCGAGAATGATCGCGGGATTACCGAGATCGTTTCTGGATTTTGCGCAGGCATCGGTGCTTGGATTTCCCTCGCTCTTCCTTGTCTGGCTCCTTTTGATTCTCTTTAGCATATTTTTGACAAGGCGCACGCCTTTTGGAAGAAATGTGTACACCATCGGTAGTAACATTGAGGTGGCCCGGCTCTCAGGTATCAACATCCGTGTGACGACCTACATGATCTATGGATTGTCGGGACTTATGGCGGGCATTGCGGGCATTCTTATGACGAGCCGCCTCGCGAACGGCATACCCACAGGCGGCCAGGGCTACGAGATGGACGCCATCGCGTCCTGCGTCATCGGCGGCGCGAGCCTGTCGGGCGCTGAGGGCACGATCCTCGGCACCGTCATGGGCGCCTTCATCATCGCCACCCTGCGAAACGGCGGCAATCTGCTCGGTATCGATCCTTTCATTCTGCAGATTGTGAACGGCATCATTATTGTCGCCGCGGTATATATCGATCAATACAGGAAGGCGCACCAGAAGTAAGCGGCGGAGAGGAATCTTCTATGCAGTATATTATCGCGCACGATCTAGGGACGAGCGGAAACAAGGCGACTTTGTACGATGAGCACGGAGCGCTGGTCGCCGCCTCCACCTTTGAGTATCCGACCTATATCGGACCTTCGGGGGTGGTGGAACAGGACGCGAATTCATGGTGGAACGCCGTCATTCAATCGACGCGCAAACTGCTGACCGACGCGGAAGTGCGCAATTCCGACATCGCCTGTGTGAGTTTCTCTGGCCAGATGATGGGCTGCCTACCCGTCGACGCGGAGGGCACTCCGCTCCGGCCCGCGATCATCTGGGCGGATATGCGCTCGGAAAAGCAAGCGGACCAGCTCAGAGCTTCGGTTCCGGAGCGCGAGTTCTACCGGATCGTCTGGCACAGGCCGATCAGCTCCTACACGCTCACGAAGCTCATGTGGGTGCGCGACAACGAGCCAGACATCTATCGCAAGACCTACAAGACGCTGCACGCGAAAGATTTCATCGTGCAGAAGCTCACCGGGAAATTCGCGACAGACTACTCCGACGCCTCGGGCACCAACGCCTTTGACCTCGTGGCGAAAAAGTGGTCGGATTCTATTCTGAGTGCGGTAGGCATCGATAAAGGGCTCTTCCCTGATCCCTATCCTTCGACCACCGTGATCGGCAAAGTGAGCGCGGAAGCGGCAGGACTCACGGGTCTTCTCGAAGGAACGCCGGTGGTGCTCGGCGGCGGCGACGGTTCCTGCGCCATCGTCGGCGCCGGCATTTTCGGCACGCAGAAAGCCTACGCAATTCTCGGCTCATCGTCCTGGGTCGCCTTCGAAACCGATACGCCGCTCGACGATGAACAGATGCGCTACATCACCTGGGCGCACCTCGACGGAACGAAATATCAGCCCTGCGGAACAATGCAGGCCGCCGGGCTCTCGATCTCGTGGATGAAGCAGAATCTGGCCGGCTACGAGACCTACGTTGAAAAGGAGCTAGGCGGCAATGCGCTCGACCTCATCGAAGAGGGTGCACAGAAGTCTCCCGTCGGCTCGAACAATCTACTCTACCTGCCCTATCTCCTCGGCGAACGGAGTCCACGCTGGGATCCTTCTGCGAAGGGCTGCTTTATCGGCCTCACTTCGAAGCACTCGAAGGAAGACCTCTTTCGCTCGGTGTACGAGGGCATCGCATACAATCTCAAGACAATTATCAATGCCTTTGAACTCAAGACCTACCTGAGAGAGATCACGCTTATCGGCGGTGGGGCGCGCAGCAAGCTCTGGCGCCAGATTCTGGCCGATGAGTAGGAAAAACCGATTCTCGTGCCGCAGTATCTCGAAGAGGCTACGTCGATGGGCGCGGCGATTGCGGGCGGCGTGGGAGTGGGCATTTTTAAAGACTTTTCGATCGGTGAGCGCTTGAATCCTACCGTGCTTCGACTCGAGCCGAACGCTGACACCGCACAGGTGTACCGCAAGTTGTACCCTCTGTTTGAGGCGAGTTACACGAATCTTAAAGATATATTCCGGAAACTCGGGGAATGAGGATGCAGAACATGAATCTTACGAATAATGATGGGCGCGGATCGAAGCCGCGCATCATTGTGATGGGAAGCTTCGTCACCGATCTCATGGGGCGCGCCGAGCACATCCCTGTGGATGGTGAAACCGTAAAAGGCACCTTCTTCAAGTCCGGGCCTGGTGGTAAAGGCGGAAATCAGGCCGTCGCCGCGGCGCGAGCCGGTGGAAACGTGGCTATGATCACCAAGTTGGGGCGCGACGCGTTCGGCGACATGGCCGAGGAAAACTTCGTCAAAGAAGGAATCCACGCGGAGTATGTGCTTCGCTCCGATGAGTACGCGACGGGCGCGGCTCTCATCATGGTGAGCGAGAAAACCGGCCAGAACTCCATAATCGTGATACCGGGCGCCTGCGGGCATATCGGCGAAGATGAAGTGCGCGACGCGATCCGGGCGCTGAGTCCCGCATCCGTGCTTGTGCTCCAGCTTGAGACGAACTTCGAGGCGATTGCGGTGAGTCTCAAGATGGGAAAGGAGCTCGGCATGAAAGTTCTCATGAACCCGGCTCCCGCCCACGAGATTCCCGAAGAGTACTACTCAATGATCGACTATCTGACCCCTAACGAGACCGAGGCTTCGACGCTCTCGGGCGTGTCCGTGGTGAGCGTCGAAGACGCAAAGCGAGCTGCGCGTGCGCTCCATGCGAAAGGCGCTAAAAACATCATCGTCACGCTCGGCGAAAAAGGTGCTCTGATATTGGACAGCGCCGGCAAGTACACGCACGTGCCTTCATTTAAGGTCGAGGCGGTGGACACGACCGGCGCAGGCGACGCGTTCAACGGGGCCTTCGCGCTCGCGTTGGCCGAGGGCAAGGACATATACCGCGCGACGGTGTTCGCCAACGCGGCGGCTGCCCTCTCGGTGACGCGCATTGGAACCGCACCGGCGATGGCCTATAGGGAAGAGATCGACGAATTTTTGCGCGCGCGGAATGCGAGCGTCTGATCATATGATTTTGCCGCAAGGCGTCGCTTCGCCGCGCATAGCGCGACGGGACGAAAGGAGCATCAGATGAAAAAAGGAAGAATTTTGAACCAGAAACTGAGCGAAGCCATCGCTTCGATGGGACACGGCGACTGGATCATCATCACCGATGCCGGCTTCCCGATACCTAATGACGCGCGCCGCATCGATCTGGCGCTCGAGGCGAATATCCCCACGGTGCAGCAGGTGCTCGCCGCGATTCTGAGCGATTTTGTGTACGAGCGCTGCGTGGTGACTCTCGAGCAGAAGACCAATCACCCGAAACTCTATGCCGACATCGAGGCGATGATCGACCGCTGCACTATCGAAACGCTGCCCTACCCGCAATTTATGTCCGAATTCGCAGTGAAGCCGAAATTCTTCGTGCGCACCGGCGCCTTTGAACCCTGGGGCAATGTGGCGCTGTGCTCGGGAGTGGATGCGCCGCGCTGGTTTCTCAAAGAGAAAGGGATCGTTGTTCCTGAATACTATGTAGATAGAGTCAACTACAAAGAAAGGTCGTAAAACCACTATGACAGCCCTCAAGCTTGAAGCAGCGACACAGCCGACGTTCTATTTCATCGGCGTCACCACAGGAAAATCATCGATTATGCGCGTTTTCCCCAAGTGGGTGAATTACCTCAACTTCGGGAATGTGGTGATCAAAGGCATCGACTGCAAAATTCACGATAACCCGCAGGTGTACCGCGAAGTGGTTGCGTTCATCAAGGGCGATTCGCTCTCGCTCGGGGGCTTAGTGACAACACACAAGATGGATCTCTTGGCCGCGGCGAGAGACTACTTCGAGTATCTCGATCCCTATGCGGAGCTCCTCGGCGAAATCTCTTCGATCTCGAAACGCTTCGGCCAGCTGAGAGGCGACGCCAAAGATCCCATCACGAGCGGACTCGCGATGGAAGCCTTTGTGCCGAAATCGCACTGGCAAAACACCGGCGCGGAGCTCTGTGTGCTCGGCGCGGGCGGCTCTTCCCTCGCCCTCACGTGCTACATCATGAAGCAGAAACCGCGCGGCGAGTGGCCGTCAAAAATCATTGTCACGAACCGGAGCGAGCCGCGCCTCGCGCACATGAAGGCCATTCACGCAAAGATCAACCCGGGGATTCCCGTCGAGTACGTGTACGCGCCGGAACCGTCGGTGAACGACGCGGTAGTCGGCTCGCTCAAACCCGGATCGCTTGTGGTCAACGCGACAGGGCTCGGAAAAGATCAGGAGGGCAGTCCCCTCAGCGATCGCGCCGTTTTTCCGGAGCGAGGACTCGTGTGGGAGTTTAATTATCGAGGCGATCTTGTATTCCTCGATCAGGCGAAACGACAGGAAAAGGAGAGAGCGCTCAAAATAGAAGACGGCTGGATCTACTTCATTCATGGGTGGACGCGCGTGATGGCGGAAGTCTTCAACCGCGAGATCCCCGTGAAGGGACCAGTTTTCGACGATCTTTGCAGAATCGCCGCAGAGCAGCGTTGAAGGAAGTGAATATGGACATTGAGAGGATAGGGAACTACATGGCTCCCTTCGCCTTCGATTTGGATGTGGCGACAGGAATCTTCAAAGATTATAAGAACCATGTGGTGCGAAGAGCTTCGTCTATGCGCGGTTACTACGCCGATGCAGGGGCGCTCGAGGCCATTGTCGCGAACGGAGACCCCATTCACTACGAGGTTTTTGAGCGTACGGTTCCCGAAGAGTACGGCAATCTGATGGTCGGCATCTCGAAGCTCTATCCAGGCACAGTGGGGCAGGAGTGCTTTATGACGAAGGGCCACTACCACCAAGTGATTCAGACCGGCGAAGTGTACCTCTGCCTCGGCGGCAGCGGCTATCTCCTCATGAAAACGAAGGATGGCGATTTTTCCGCCCTCCCGATGGAGCGAGGGAAAGTGGTGTATGTGCCGCCTTCGTGGGCGCACCGCTCAGTCAATTGCGGCAATGAGCCACTCGTTTCATTTTTTGTGTACAACGCCGAGTCGGGCCACA
Organism: uncultured Treponema sp.; assembly: GCA_964466815.1. Classification (GTDB taxonomy): domain Bacteria; phylum Spirochaetota; class Spirochaetia; order Treponematales; family Rectinemataceae; genus Rectinema. The sequence goes on along the minus strand of CAYXOW010000005.1, from coordinate 19,680 downwards.
ATTATGGAGATATTGAAGCGGAGGGGTTCATCAAGAGAGTCTTTAAGCGAGCTGGAACCGTGGTTATCGAGTAGATCGCTATGGAAACCATTATCGTGACACCACGATCGCTCTCAAAGGGCGATCATCCATTGCTGAAAAAAGTGACGGACGCGGGCTATCGACTCGTGTTTCCGAGTCCCGGTCGGCAGCCGACCGAGCAAGAGCTCGCCGCGGTGATCGGCGACGCAGTAGGGTATATCGCAGGCGTCGAGCCCATAACGGCCGCAATATTGAACGCTGCGTCGAAATTGAGGGTGATCAGCCGCAACGGCACCGGCATCGACAACATCGACGCCGAGGCAGCCGCGCGGCGGCACATCGTGATACGCAAAGCCGACGGCGCCAACGCGAGGGGCGTCGCGGAGCTGGCGATTGGCCTCATGCTTGCCGCCGCGCGCGGCATTCCCGCGAGCGACCGCGACCTAAAGGCCGAACGGTGGAAGCGGAGCCAGGGGTTCGAGCTCGAGGGCAAGACGCTCGGCATAATCGGGGTTGGAAAAATCGGTAAACTCGTGGCGGGATTTGCGCTGGCCTTTGGCATGAAGGTACTCGCGTACGACGCCTATCCCGACCGCGGCTTCGCACCCTCGCCGGATTTCGCTTTTGTTGCCCTAATGGAGCTGCTCAATCGCGCCGACATCGTGACGCTGCATTGCCCGCCGCTCGCTAACAGAACGCCGCTGATCGGCGAGGCTCAGATGGCCGCCATGCGGCACGGCGCCATCATCATCAACACAGCACGGCAGAGTCTCGTCGATGAGGCGGCGCTCGTCCGTAACCTCGAGAGCGGTGCAGTCGCCTGCTATGCGATCGATGCCTTCGACAGGAACCGCCCGAGGATTATTCGCTTGCGAAGCACGAGCGTGTCATCGTGACGCCGCATATCGGTGGTTTTACGGCCGAGAGCATCGAACGCGCGGCGGAGGTGGCGATCGACAATCTTCTTGAGACTCTCAGGGATGTGTGAGCGAAGCATGGAGAGCTGGATGGAGAGAATATGGCGGCTTCGTTAAGGATCGTAGCGCGGCGGAGTGTGTCGCTCGAACCTCTCGACGCAGGTGTGCGAGCGCGCCTGCAGTGGCTCGGCCAGGCGGGTTTTCTCATCGATACGCCATCGTTGAGACTCATCATCGATCCCTACCTCTCGAATAGTCTCGGCGTGAAGTACGCTGGCGCGCGCTACCCGCATCGGCGCATGCTGCCTGTACCAATCGATCCTCACGACATTCGCTCGCTGCGCGTCTATCTTGCAACCCACCACCACGGCGACCATCTGGACGCCGAGACGGTCGCTGCGGTTCCACCGAACAATCCAGACTGCGCCTTTGTCGTTCCTGCCGCGAGCGTGGATAGCGCTAAACTGCGCGCAGTTCCTAACGCCAGAATTTTCGGGGCGGACGCCTTCGCACCGCTCAAGCTTGGGCCTGTTGAGATCTATCCGATACCTTCCGCGCATGAAGAGCTCACGATCGACGGAGCGGGGCACCACGTCTTCCTCGGATATGTGATTTCGGTCGACGGGCTGAGGATCTATCATTCTGGCGATTGCGCGCCTTATGAGGGCCTTGCGCGGAACCTCAGCCCATTTAAGGTTGACCTGGCCCTCCTGCCGGTGAACGGGCGAGACAATGTGCGAAGAGACGCGGGGATCCTCGGCAACTTTTCTCTCGAGGAAGCGGTGCAGCTCGCGCGCGAGGCAGGTTTTACGCACACAATCGGGCACCACTTCGGCATGTTCGATTTCAACACCATCGATATCGAAGAGGCAGTGCACTGGCTCACCCACGAAAAAGTAAAGGATTTCCAGTTGGCGCAGATGGATTGCGCCTACGAATTGGAATAGAGTTTCTTTGAGAATGCGCATTTCGAGATAGGGAGGAAGCACAATGAGTTCGATTTTCGATGAAATAAAGAAATATGGCATTGTTCCGGTCATCAAGCTCGCGCAGCCCTCGGAAGCCATTCCGCTCGCGGGCGCCCTGCTCGAGGCAGGTTTACCGGTCGCTGAGATCACGTTTAGAACCGCCGCTGCGAAGGAGGCGATCAAAGCCCTGCGCGCGAAGTACCCCGCGATGCTCGTGGGCGCCGGCACCATAACCACACTCGAGCAAGTCGAGGCAGCGCAGGCCGCTGGTGCGATGTTCATCGTGACGCCCGGCTTCAACCCTAAAATTGTCGACGCCTGCATCGAGCGGGGTATACCCATCGTGCCCGGCGTCAACTCTCCAAGCCAAGTCGAGCAGGGTCTCGAGCGCGGGCTCAGCGTGCTGAAATTCTTCCCTGCGGAGGCTTCCGGAGGGATCAAGATGCTGAAGGCCCTCCACGGTCCCTACAGTGATGTCTCCTTCGTGCCCACTGGCGGGATCGATACGACGAACCTCGCGCAGTACATCAAGTTGAGCAATGTCGCAGCGATCGGCGGCAGCTGGTTGGTGAAGGAAGATCTCATCGCATCGGGGAAATTCAGCGAAATTACCGCGCTCTGCGTAGAGGCTCTTTCAATCGTGCGCCAAGCCCGCGCCTAAATACGCACAGATCACCATGAAATACAGATATTTTGGAAAGACCGGGCTCAAGATCAGCGAAATAAGTTTCGGTACGCAAACCTTCGGCTGGACCACCGACCAGGCGGATTCCTTTAAACTTCTTGATTATTATATCCAAGAAGGCGGCAATTATCTCGATACTGCCGACTCATACAACGGTGGAGCGTCCGAAGAGATCCTCGGCGCGTGGCTCAAAAGGCGAAAGAACAACGACGACCTCATAATCGGCACCAAGGTGTTTTTCAACGATCGCGCGGGAGAGGGATCCAATGAGATCGGGCACTCAAGAAAGCACATCGTGCGCTCGCTCGAGATGAGCCTCACACGACTGGGTGTCGAGGCGATCGACCTCTACCAGCTCCACTGCTACGACCGTGGCACCGACCTCGAACTCATTGTCGATACCATGGAGATGCTCATCAAGCAGGGAAAAATCCTCCACTATGGACTCTCGAACTTCGCGCCCGCGGCCATCATGAAAATGGTCATGCTCGGACGCTTCCGAAGCGTTCCGCAACCTGCCTCGCTCCAGCTGGAGTACAGCCTCCTCGTGCGAAGCCCGGAGTGGGAACTCCTTCCGCTCTGCACCGACGAAGGCATCGGCACCCTCGCCTGGTCGCCGCTAGCGGGCGGATGGCTCACCGGCAAGTATAGACGAAATGCCGAGGCTCCGAAGAACAGCCGCGTCGGCCGCAAAGACCGCGAGTACGACCAGCCCGACAAGCGCGACAACGAGCGAACCTGGGCCATTCTCGATGCGATGGAGCAAATCGCCCGAAATTGCAGCGTGCCGATATCCCACGTCGCGCTCAACTGGCTTAGAACCAAAAGCGCTATCTCATCGATACTGCTCGGCGCGCGGACGCTAGACCAACTCAAGGAAAATCTGTCCTGCGTCGGCTGGGATCTTAACGCGGATGAGGTGCGGCAACTGGACGCCGTGAGCACTGAGCCGGCACCATATCCCTACAGTTTTATTGAAACGTACAGCAGACCGTCCTATCGGTGAAAGGCACTACCATGACTAAAGAGGAACTTGCGAAGAGCATCGAATACACACTCCTTAAACCCACCGCGACGAGCAGCATGATCGCTAAACTCTGCGAAGAGGCGCGACAATACCACTTTGCCTGCGTCGCTGTGAATCTCTGCTGGGTACCTCTCTGCGCGGAACTATTGAAGGGCTCGGGCGTTTCGGTGTGCACGGGCATCGGTTTTCCGCTCGGTACCACCGCCACCGAGATCAAGGTGGAAGAGACGAAGCTCGCCATCGCGCAGGGTGCGAACGAAGTCGATGTCGTCATCAACATTGGCAAAGCCAAAGAGGGCGACTGGAAATATGTCCATGACGAACTCGCGGCGATCGCTGCAGTGGCGAAATCAGCTGTGAGACCCGCCACGGAACCTGCCGCCACATTGGCCGGCGCGATATCTACTGCCGTGCGACCAGCATCTGCGCAACGGACTGTCGCTCATCCAGCGGCGATTCTGAAGGTTATTCTCGAAACCTGCTACCTCACCGACGCCGAGAAGGTCGAAGTCTGTAAGGCGGCGCTCGCCTGTGGCGCCGACTACGTCAAGACGAGCACCGGTTTCGGCACTGCGGGCGCGAAGGTCGAAGATGTCAGGCTGATGCATGCCACCGTAGGCTCGCGCATGAAGGTAAAGGCCTCGGGTGGCATTAAGACGCTCGACGACGCGCTTGCCCTCCTCGACGCCGGCGCGGTTCGCCTCGGCACCTCGAGTGGTGTCTCGATCATGGAAGAGTTCGAGCGGCGCGTGGCGAACTGAAAAGCGACGGAAAAATAATAAGCCCAGCCGCGCGGTAGGGCGATCGAGCGGTGCGCCGAACAATAATCGACGATGGGGATTGCGAGCCGGCGACATATATGACAAGCTGATTGTCAGCAGCGAAATATAGTGAACATCATGGAATATCTGCTACATTAAGTCGAGGCGCATTTCTATGGATAAAAAAGAAGCGCAAATTTTCGATTTCGATTTCCATTTGATTTGCGATTATTTCGGAAGACTGCAGCGGCAGGGGCCTGGCAGCGCTGAATCTACGATCAAAGCCCTCAGTTTTATCGATGATCCCTCAAAGGAACTAGAAATCGCCGATCTAGCCTGTGGAACCGGCGGTCAAACGATCACGCTCGCTCAAAATACAAATTGGAATATAATCGGGCTTGATATCTGTCCTGGATTCATTGAAAAATTCAATGCGAACATTGAGAGACTCCATTTTCAGACAAGGGTAAAAGGTATTGTCGGTTCGATGGACGATCTGCCATTCTCGAAAAAGCAATTCGATGTAATATGGTCTGAAGGGGCTATCGCGAATATAGGCTTTAAAAAGGGCTTGAATTATTGGAATGGTTTTTTGAAGAACGACGGTTATATAGCGGTAACATATGAGTCGTGGTTCACCGATGAACGCCCCGCCGAAATAGAAAAGTTCTGGGTCGACGCCGTACCGGAAATGGACACAATCGGAAATAATATTGCAATATTGCAAAAGGCCGGATATAAGCTTATCGCCGCATTCGCATTGCCTGATACATGCTGGACCGACACCTATTTCAATCCGCAAAAGGCGATACAGAAACCATTTTTGGAATCGAACGCCGGCAACGAGGCCGCGAAAGCTTTTGTCGACTACATGCAGCACGAGGCCGAGTTGTTTGCGAAGTACAAACAATATTACGGGTATGTATTTTATATTGGTCAAAAAAGATAATTAAGCATTTGTTTAATGATGATGCACTCCAGCCGAAGCGCACGTTTGATACCTGAAGACAGGATTAGAAAAAAGAAAACTAAAATTCCCCGGAATATGTCTGAGCCATATTATAATAAGTTTGGAGTTATCGGTCCGAAACTCTTTGGTGGCGAGATCAAGGAAGGAGCATTGAAAATGGAAAATTCAAAGAGAATTACATCTAAATGCGGCCTAGTATTAGTAACGACAATGTTGTTGGCGGCATGTGCTGCTAATCAGAGCGAAGATGATATAAATACATGGGGCAAGTATTCAGAGCTCGAATCGGGTCCGGTGATATTCACTGAAATGCCACTCGAAATTGGAACATATGTTGAAATACATCCAATGGGGCACATGATGCTTCCTCAGCATCCAATTCCGACCAGCGCCGCTGGATTCGAATTTTCGACCAGTGGGTATTCTCAACCAGTCAGAGCCCCAGCTAGTGGTGTTGTTACCGCAATCAGGCGTACTTTTGTTTCGAATGTAGATGGAACAAAAACTTTCTCTGATTATTCTCTAAGAATTTATCACACAAATACATTTGTTACATGGTATGATCATTTTTCTGCAATCGATACTGAGATCCTCAAGAAATCTGGAGAGCTCAAAGAGGGGTGGAATAAAACATATATTCCAGTAAATGCAGGAGATAGACTCGGACTGACTGCTCAATCACCCGAGCACGTGACAGGTTTAGGAATGTACGCATACGATAAGGAGAAAACGTTAGATTTCATAAACCCTGACAAATATGGACCTTTTGGAGCGCATGCGGTATGTGCATTTGACTATTTTCGACAAGATCTTAAAGATCAGAAGATTTTTCCATATATTAAGAGAACTGCGGAGCCTCGTGGAGGGAAAATAGATTTTGATATACCTGGCACACTCTCTGGGAATTGGATTGTGGAAGGATCAAATGTCATTTCTAGTCCAGATCCTTGGGACTATTGGCTAGCCTTTGTGTACGACATGATATATCCGACATCTCGACGCATCAGCATTGGTGTGGAACTAAGTAAAATGATTGGCATGAATAACGGCATTCTCACCCAGCCTGTTGTAGGGCCTCTCTATAATGAAGTAACTCAGCAGACAGGCAAAGTGGTGTACAAGCTTGCGGATGCTGTTGAGGGCATGGATATAGCTCCTTTACCCTCGGAAATAAAATATACTTTGCTAGTGCAACTGCAAGAAGAAAATAAAATACTTGTTGAATTATTCGATGGCAATATTGATAGTCCATCTTTTACAAACAATGCAAAGACATATACGAGATAAATATAAATGGTGAAATTTCCCGCAATTTTTGGAAGCTACTTTTTTGGAGTTGCTCTCTTCGGCGAGATGAGCATTTTATTGTGCTTTAGCTATAAAAGCTCGCGTTGAAGTCGAGGTCGTCTTCGTCATCGGATAATCCACGAAGTTACGGGTTGTATAGTGATTTACGTTTTCTTTCTGTCGCAATTGAGTATGGCGGCAGCGGTTTCGACGTTGCCGCCATGCGAGTCCGATGCTATTTCATCTCAGCGAGCAACTTCTTTGCGTTTTCGTTCCCCATAGAGGCGGCCTTCTCGAGGTCGGCCTTGGCGAGATCGGGGCGACCTGTATCCTTGTAGAGTTGCCCTCGGTAATACCATGCATCGCTGTTGGGGTTGGCTGAATTGCCATACGCGGCGATGTACTCGTTGAAGAGCGCTTCGGCCTTTTTACGATCCTGGCCGGCGATGCCCGGCAGCACCTGCCAGAATCGTCCGAGCGAGAGGATCGGGCCGCCGTTATCGTACGTCTTGTCGAATTTGTAGGCGTTCTCGAAGCCCATCTGTGTCTTTCCCTTGAGCCCCTCCGCGAGCGCCTTAAGTACGCTGACGCAGTCGGAGTAGGTGCCGACGCAGAGCCCATACCAGTACCAGCCCTCGATGCCGGTCGGGTTGAGTTTGAAGGCGATTTCGCCGTACTTCATGCCCTCTTTGGCGGCGGCGCGAGCGTTGTCTTTCCAGCCCGGCAACTCGTGCACGACGAGGTAGTCGCCGTACTTGCGGGCTGCCTGGGCGGCCTGCCAGTTGAGGGCGTAGTCTTGTGGCGCGGCTGCAGCGAGCTTTACGGCGTTTTCGTAGGTGGCTTTGAGTTCGGTATCGGTCTGGGCGAACATCGGAACAATTGCGACAAACATGAGGATCGCCGCGAGGGCGAGCGTTCTTTTCATACAGAGAGCCTCCTTGATTGAGCAAACGTACCTTGCGTAGGCGCGGCGGTCAAGGGCGGACTGTTCGCCATGAATGCGCTCCCTTTCGAAAAATCCTTCATTTTGTGGCGACGTAAAATGCGGTACAAGGTTTTTATTGCAGCTTTGGATCAAATGCCGCTCTCAGACCATCGCCAAAAATGTTAAAAGCGAGCACGGTCAAAAAGATCGCGATTCCGGGGAAAATCGTGAGATGGTCTGCGACGCCAATATAGTCGCGGCTCTCTGCGAGCATTGCTCC
>CAYXOW010000005.1:9071-11829 GCA_964466815.1 uncultured Treponema sp. | reverse complement strand
ATTCGGGGGTGGGCGGCTGTGCGCCGAGGCCAAGAAAACTCAATGAAGAAGCTGTGAGAATAGATGTTCCGATTCTCATCGTAAAGTACACAATAGCACCGCTGAGCGTGCCGGGCATGATGTGCACAAACATGATTCTCTTATTTGAAGCGCCCATACTGCGTGCAGCGCGCACATAGAGACTCTCCTTCAGAGATAGAGTGTTGCTACGGACAATACGCGCAAAGGTGGGAATACTGAAAATCGCGACTGCTGCGACGACGTTCATTAAGCCCGGTCCAAGTATCGCAACGACAGCGATCGCGAGAAGGATACCAGGAAAAGCAAAGAGCACATCGGAGGACCTCATTATGATCTCATCAAGAAATCCTCCAAAGAATCCGCTGATGAGACCTAGCGTAACCCCGACTAATGCACCGATCGTGACGGAGGATATTCCGACCATTAGAGATATTCTTGCACCGAAAATTATTCTGCTTAGAATGTCCCTGCCGTAGATGTCGGTTCCTGCCCAGTGATGAGCGCTTGGTGGCATCATCGCTTGACTATAGTCGGTTGCAAAAGGGCTATAGGGAGCGATGAAGGGAGCGAATATCGCAATAAGTATGAGGAGCAGTATGAAAATTCCGGCTACCATTGCAGATTTCTGCTTTTTGAATTTCTGCCAGAAAATCATTGATGGTGTAATTGTTTTTTCTGCCATGGCAAAACCCTATTTATACCGAATTTCCGGATTTATAACTGCGTAGAGCATGTCGACGAGGAGATTGATCACCACAAACTGTAGTGAGTAGAGCAGCAGCAGCGCTTGCAATACAGGATAGTCTCGCGTGCTTACCGATTCGATCATATATCTTCCCAAGCCTGGCCAGGCGAACACAGTCTCCACGACAACCGAACCTCCGAGCAGAAAACCGAACTGCAGCCCTACCATCGTTACAACCGGAATTAAGGCGTTCCGAAAAGCGTGTTTCCACATGACTACTCGTTCGGGCAAGCCCTTGGCACGCGCGGTGTTGATGTACTCTTCTTGAAACACATCGAGAAAAGACGAGAGAGTGAATCTCGCAATGATCGCTGCTACTGTCGCCCCCAGCGTGAGCGATGGAAGGATGAGCTCTTTAAACTTTCCGGTAAAGCCAGTAACTGGAAACCATCCAAGATGCACCGCGAAAAGTTGCATCAGCAGTAAGCCTAACCAGAATTGTGGCATTGAGATTCCTGACACCGCAATTACCATGGAGGTATAATCCTGCCACTTGCCGCGGTGCATAGCCGCATACGCTCCAAAAAGGATACCGAACAGTATCGACCATGCTAAGCTTGTCAGAGCGAGATATAACGTCGGAGGAAATCGCAGGGCGATTTCCTCCGCGACAGGAAGCTTGCTGCTTATGCTCTTACCTAAATTACCCTGAAACAATCGACCCATGTAAGTCAGATACTGTTCGGGAAGGGATTTATCGAGCCCTAGTTCGTTGCGGACTCTATTGATAGTGGCTTCATCTGCATCGGGACCCGCCACAATGCGGGCGGGATCCCCGGGCAGAAGATGCACGAAAAGGAAGACCAATATCGAGACCACAAAGAGAACAGGAAGAATAGACAAGCACCTTCTAAGAAAATATTTCAACATAAATTACTGTATTATCTCTGCATCTTCGACGGTGAAGGCGCCATCGGCCATTGGGTAAATGCCCGTGATGTGCTTGGACTTTGCAGCGATGAGTGTGTCTACGAAGAGGTAACCCCAAGGAGCTTTTGGCCAAATGTAATCCTGAAGCTTTGCATAGGCTTCGCCTCGTATCTTGGGATCTGCTGAAGTCAGTCCAGCCTTGATCAGACTGTCTACCGTTTGATCTTCAAAGAAGCCATAGTTGGACATATTTGGGGGGAAGGCTTCGGTTGAAACGAGCGGGCGAGTTGCCCAGTCAGCATCACCAGTGGAGGAGGACCAACCGCCAAAAGCTATGAATGGGTTATTACCTACAGTATCGAGCTTATTTTTCGAAAGAAGATCATAGAAGCTCGCGACATCCATAGACTGTATTTCGCCGGTGATACCAATCGCCTGGAGTTGCTGCTGAACCATTTGAGTTGCCCTCAACCGCGCGCTCGCGTTCGGTGTAAGGAAAGTGACCTTAAATCCATTGGGATAGCCAGCCTCTTTCATGAGAGCCTTGGCTTTCGCGACATCGTAGGGCCAGGGTCCTTCTTTTTTAAAGAACGGTAGAGCGGATGGGAAGAGCGAGTCCGCCTCTGTGGCCGCACCGCCCCACGCGATGGCAATGATAGCTTTTTTATCCAGCGCATAGTTGATTGCCTGCCTGACACGTTCGTCCGAGAGCGGTTTAGATTTGGTGTTGAGAATCAGGTAGCGCTCGATAATGGAGGGCTGCTTGATTACATCGACATTGGGATCATTCTCCACAAGCTTGAGAAGTTCGGCGGGCATCGGGTAGATGTACTGGGCTTGACCCGCGCGAAGCATTGCAACGCGTGAACCATTTTCGGGTATCGGCACAAATTTGATGGAGTCGACCTTAACCTCGCTGCGCCAATAGTTTGGGTTCTTTTTAATAAGTACGTAGCTTCCGGAAACCCATTCGCTAAATACAAATGGGCCAGTGCCGACTGGATGGCTGCCGATATCGTCGCCGTATTTTTCGAGGGCGGTGGGGCTGAGCATCAAAGCACCCGGGTGAGCGAGTGCGTTGAGGAAAGCACCAAATGGCTGCTTTAAAATGAACTGAACAGT
>CAYXOW010000005.1:0-9061 GCA_964466815.1 uncultured Treponema sp. | reverse complement strand
ATTTTCAGCTCTTTTACAGGATCCATAAGGCTACTGCGGACATATTTACCAGTCATGAGGCGGTCGATATTTACTTTAACCGCTTTGGCGTTGAATGGTGCACCGTCTTGGAATGTGATACCTTTGCGCAGTTTGAATGTGAACTCAGTCGCATTGCTGTTATATGTGTATGATTCTGCAAGCAATGGAATGATATTCATATTCTTGTCGAATCCTAGTAAGCCTTGGCAGATTGCCCGCTCGATAGCGCCCGAATAAGTATCGGACGTGTTGTGCGGATCCAATGTTTTTGTGGTTGAATCTGAAGCATAGATGATATCTTTGCCAGCCGCAAAAAGGGGCGAAGTGGCGACGGCAAGAACCATCATTAGCACGAGCGCGAGATGCTTTGTTTTCATCTCATTCCTCCTAAAAAAAACTGCTACCAACTCTCGTCGTCGGCCGACGGCCGGACGTTCAAGAGCGTGAATCTATTTCGGTACAGAGATGAAGTGCCCAGGTTCTACCTCGACGTAGGAGATTTTTGGCACGACATCGCTCACTCTGTGAATAGTGCTCGGGATCTCACCACTCAGCATGTTGAAGTTAGATCTTCGTTTCGGGTCTGGAATAGGAATAGCAGAAAGTAGCTTCTTAGTATATTCATGGGAAGGGTTTTCGAATACTTGCATACGAGTTCCAGATTCCACGACTTGTCCGAGATACATAACCATGACTCTATTACTGACTCGTTCGATTACTGCCATATTGTGCGAGATAAAGAGATATGAGAGCTTAAATTCTTTTTGCAGCTCGAGCATAAGGTTAAGAACAGTCGCTTGGATGGAAACATCGAGCGATGAAACTGCTTCGTCTGCAATAATGATCTTCGGCTGTGTCGCAAGCGCGCGGGCGATGGCGATGCGCTGTCGTTGACCACCAGAAAACTCATGTGGGAAACGGTCACTGTGAGCACGAGGAATACCGACACAATCGAGTAAATATTCAACGCGCTTTCTTCGTTCCTCAGCGTTTCCAATATTATGTATAATCAGCGGCTCTTCGATGGCTGCGCCAATCCTGATGCGGGGATTGAGAGAGGCATAAGGATCTTGGAAGACGAATTGAATGTCTCGGCGATAGTCTTTTAACGCTGAATCTGGAAGTGTGAGGATTTCTTTGCCTTGATAGATGACGCTACCCTCAGCAGGAACGAGCTTAAGAATGGAGAATCCAGTAGTTGATTTCCCACAACCTGATTCTCCGACAACGCCGAGCGTCTCGCCCTCGTAGAGGTCAAAATTTACATTTTCTACCGCTCGTACAATGTGAGTTGTGCGTCCAAAGAATGTTTTCTCCGAGCTGAAGTGCGTAACTAGATTACGAACCTGAAGAATCGGAGGTTTGTTATAATTTGCAGTGTCGACAATTTTCTCTTCGGGAGGAGCTTCCCCATCTTTACGATTGAGTTCCTTCGACATTTCAAGCACAGGCAGAGTTGCTGGATAAGGTCTGCCTGTCATTGAACCAAGTTTGGGTACTGCTTTGAGAAGTGCGCGCGTATATGGATGAGACGGAGCGGAGAAAATCGTGTCTACGTCGTTCTCTTCGACGATTTCACCCTTGTACATGACAATGACACGATCGGCGATTTCGGCGACAACACCCATATCATGAGTGATAAAAACAACCGATATCCCTAACTTTTGCTGAAGCGATTTTATCAGGGCAAGAATCTGTGCTTGGATCGTCACATCGAGAGCGGTAGTAGGCTCATCGGCGATAAGAATCTGAGGATTGCTTGCGAGGGCCATCGCGATCATCGCACGCTGGCGCATACCGCCAGAGAGTTGGAAAGGATAATCTCGCACACGACGATCTCTATCGGGGATTCGGACCATCTCGAGCAATTCCATGACTTTCTTCATAGCTTCGACTTTCGATATCCGCTGATGTACAAGTATGGCCTCGATCAGCTGGTTTCCTATGGTGAACACAGGATTGAGTGAAGTCATCGGCTCTTGGAAAATCATAGCAAGGTCGGTGCCCCTGATTTGTGTGGCGTCCTTATGGTTTATATTTGTAATATCTGCAATTTCATTATTGCGTTTTCTGAGTAGAATGGTTCCGGAATCAGTACGGACATTTGCAAGAAGTTGCATTACTCGACGCATAGTGACAGTTTTCCCGGAGCCAGACTCTCCAACGATAGCAAGTGTTTCTCCCTTTTTTACGGAAAAGGAAATGTGGTGTAGTACTTGCGTGTAGCCGTGGTAACCTGGGAAACTGAGCGATAAATCTTTGATGCTTAGAATTTCATCGTTCCGCATCTGATGATTCAGCACACTCATGCCTCAAAGTATCCTTTTTTAACAATTGCGCCTGCTTCCATGGCGATCTGTCCTCGTGCCACAACATCGCGAATGGAGAATGATACCGGGTCAATTGTGATGAGATCAGCATCCATACCGACACGAAGTGTTCCTTTTTTCCCTTCAAGGCCATAAATGCGTGCGGGAGTGACTGTTAATGGCTTTAATGCTTCTTCAAGAGGGAATTTCTTGGAATTTACAAGCAATTTGAGTTCGAAGAGGAGAGAAGCAGGAGTTCCTACACCCATTCCCAAAATACGGCTTCGGTCTTGATTCCAAATAGGCATTGAACCGCCAGAGTCGGAACTGAAAGTAACTTGATCAAAGAGTCCATTATCGTACGCCGTACAAGCAAAATCCGAAGCGGTAAGGCGAGAAGAATCCTTTTCGGGGAGTTCCTGATGGCAGGTGGCGTCAACTACACAACCCCTTGCTGCGAGGTTCAACGCCTGCTGCGTCAGCTTGCCGCTCTTTCGGTTGATATGAGTAGGCACAAAAATACTTGGGCGAATCTCGAATTTATCGATGATCTCAAAGATGAGATCGAGCGCTTGTTCTCGAATGCCTGTGTGCACTGTTATGATCCCAGGTTTTTGTGCAACAAGTGCAGCAACTTGGACATCTGAAGCCAGAGATGCCAGATCTTTTGCATCGATGTGTGGCCCACGTGAGTCTGCAAGCGCAAGTTTTACGCCGATAACTGGTTGTAGAAATGCCATATCACGAGCGACCGAACCAGTAAGAGTCGGAGAAGGATACCAGTATGCGCCTGTGAGCATGAAAGCAGTCATGCCTTCAGCATTCAGAGCCTGGGTTTTTGCGTAGAGATTTTCTATCGATCTCGTGAGAGAGTCTGTGCCAAGAAGGCCAATAGCTGTTGTTACTCCATTTTTGAAATTGACAGAAATAGATGGTTCAGGGACACGGGTTTGAAATCCTCCCTCGCCACCGCCTCCAGTAAAGTGCTGGTGCCCATCTATAAAGCCAGGAGTGAGGAGCATACCATTGGCGTCAAGAACCTTCACCTCTCCTGGGAGAGAAGAAGGATTGATTGTGGACTCGATGGCAAGAATTTTTTCTCCACCGATGAGAACATCCTGTTTTCCAATTGGTTGTGGGGTGAAAAGTTCAGCATTTTTTATTACTAACATGATAGTCTTGTCCTTTGTAATTGATTAGTATAGGTTCCCTTGTTCTAGCTATGAGATCGTAACCTTCTTTTTCCATCTCTATGCCCTCACGAATATACTCCTTGCATCCCTCCAACGACAGTAAAAGTACATGTATGAGAATATGGATCGTGGAGACAAGACCTACGAAAGAGTTGGCCATCAGCAATGAATTCGTAATGCATTTGAATATGATATCTGCATCTGAGTAAATGGGACAATTTGCTGAATCGGTGAAGAGACAGAGTGTTCCCTTTCTTTTCTTGACAACCTCGGTGACGTGCAGAACCTCGGAAGAGTATGGCGGAAAGGTTAAAATGAACATTGCATCGTTGCTGCTGAAGTTTTTTAGCTGAGGGTAATAATCCGAGATTGATCCTGTTATGAGGAAAACATCTTTAGTTTGACTGGAAAGCAATGTAGTTTGCAGTATCTGCGCAAAGTGCCTCGTGATTCCAAAACCTGCTATATAGATATGCTCACATTTCTTTAAAATATGAATAATTGATTCAATGTCTGAAAGTCTGAGGGCGCTTAGTGTTTCGCGAAGATTGCCATATTCATTCTGGATAAGTTTTTGAAGTCGCTGTTCTTCAGAGAGTTCGCCTAATTTAGAAAGACTTACTTTTTCATAAGGCTGGAGTTTGTGTTGGATTTCTTCTTGCAATTTTTTCTTGAAATCCTGATACCCCGAATACCCGAGGCTCTTTGCAAATCGTACAAGTGTGGAGGTGCTCACATCTAAATCGTGGGAAAGCGTATAGATTGAACTGAATGCTACATTGTTTTCGTTGTCGAGTATGTATGAGCCGATTTTTCTAAAATTTTGGTGCATTAGAGGTAAGTTCTCTTTGATTCTAGCAAGAACCATCGTCACTTTTCATCCTCTCTCAAAGTCCACACTGTCTAATTCTATCATATTCTTCCATCGGTAGAAGAAAGTAATGTTTCATTAGTATTACTTCTCAAAACTTTGGTGTCAAGCAGAAGGATCTTTTTTTAAATTAAAAATCATATATATCTATCTTCGATCCGCTGTCTTTTTTCGCGGGCAGCGAATATAGTAAAAACACTATAGCATTATCCGCGCAAGGAGCACATAAAATGATCAAAATTCAGGCGAAAGAAGCGCAGGAACGGTTTGAAAAAATATTGCTTGGCAGGGGGGTGCCTGCGGAGCGCGCGGCGAAGGTCGCGCTCGAGATGGTGCGCAACTCGCTCGAGGGTACTTATTCGCATGGGATCAATCGCTTTGCGAGGCTCGTCGAGTACATCGACAAGGGCTACATCCACCCAAAGGCCTCGCCGCGGCTGCTGGGCGCGATGGGCGCGTTCGAGAATTACGATGGCGAGCTGGGGTTCGGCATCACGAATGCGTGGTTCTGCATGGGGCGCGCGATTGAGATCGCGAAGACGCAGGGTATAGGCTGTGTAGCGATTGGGAACACAAACCATTGGCTCCGTGCAGCGACCTACGGGTATCAGGCGTGCGAGGCGGGCATGGCAGGCATCTGCTTTACCAATACGCGGCCCAACATGCCGACATGGGGCGCCCTCGATCCGCACTTGGGGAATAATCCGCTCGTGTTTGCGTTTCCCTTCAGCGATGGCGATATCGTGGTCGATATGGCGATGTCGCAGTTCTCGTATGGGGCACTCGAAGTCGCCTCGCTCGCGGGGGCGCAGATGGAAGTGCCAGCGGGCGTGGATGAGCAGGGAAATATCACGACCGACCCGGGCGCAGTGCTCAAGACGCGGCGGGCGCTTCCGATCGGTTACTGGAAGGGCGCTGCGCTCTCGTTCGCGCTCGATATTTTCGCTGGCGCGCTTTCGCTCGGCAACACGACGAGTGAAGTGGGTAAGCTCGGAGCAGATGAATATAGCCTCTCTCAGGTATTCATCGCCATCAATTATCGCGCGGCGACACCCCAGGGCGCATCGGAGGAGATTGTGCGTCGAGCTGTCGCCGACCTCTTATCGTCGCAGCCGGACGGTTCGGGTAAACCGATCGTGTATCCTGGCCAGCGCAAGCGCGCGATTCGTGAGCGCAATTTAAGAGAAGGAATTCCCGTCAACGAGAAAGTGTGGGAGGATATTCTTAAGTTGGAGCGCTAAGACGCTCAATGGTGCTGGGCTGGGAGCGGCTGGTGTGCCTTTCATTCGCGTGGGTTTCGGGCATTCCTGCCGGACCTGCGAGTGCGCTATACTCTGCGCATGAACAGCACACAACGTCGAACTGCGATTCCTCAGGGAGCCCTGGACGAATCCGGAATCGCGAGTCTGCAGGCAGCGATGCAGAGAAATGATTTCAGTGCCGTCGATATCGTCGATTATTATCTCGGACAGATCGATGCGTTGGACAAGAGCGGCCCCGCGATCAATTCCGTCTTGTACACGAACCCCGACGCGCGCGCTCAGGCTATAAAGCTCGACGAAGAGCGCCGCCAAGGAAAGGTGCGCGGTCCGCTTCACGGCATTCCCATCCTCCTCAAAGCGAATATCAATACTGCCGACCGGCTTCCGACAACTGCGGGCTCCTTTGCGCTGCACGGTTTCTGCGCGCGCGAGGATTCTCCCCTCGTGGCGAGGCTCCGCGAGGCGGGCGCGATTATTTTAGGAAAGACGAATCTGAGCGAGTGGGCGAATTTCCGCTCGACGCACTCGAGCTCGGGCTGGAGCAGCGAAGGTGGGCAGACACGGAATCCTTATGTGCTCGACAGAAACCCAAGCGGTTCGAGTTCCGGATCCGGGGCCGCGGTCGCGGCGAACCTCTGCGCTGCTGCGGTTGGCACCGAGACCGATGGCTCGATTATATCGCCGGCCTCCAATGGAATCGTCGGCATAAAACCGACAGGCGGACTCGTGGAGGCAGAAGGAATCATCCCTATTTCCGCGACCCAGGACACTGCCGGCCCGATGGCGCGCAGACTCGACGACGCAGTTACTCTTCTCGAGGCGATGTCGGGCAAATCTTTTTCCGAAGCGCTCGAGCTGCGCGATCTGGAAGAGCGACCGCTCTCGGGCATGCGGCTCGGTTACGCGGAGAAACTCTCGAATTTTCTCCCTCAGGTCGAGCGCGTGATGAAAGATTCGCTCGAGGTGCTTAAGGCCCTTGGCGCGGAAATTGTGCCGATCGACATTTCGCCGAGCGAAGAGGTGGCGGCGGCGGAATATCAGGTGCTCCTCTATGAGTTCAAGGATGGGCTCGAGCGATATTTCGCGCGGTATGTAGCCGCTACAGGAAGTGGTGTTGTGAACAAAGACCGCTGGCCGCTCACGCTGAAAGCGCTCATCGAGTTCAACTCCGCAAATGCGGCGCGCGTTATGCCGCACTTCAATCAGGAGATTGTCGAAGAGGCAGCTGGCAAAGGGCCGTTGAGCGACCCTGAATACCAGAAAGCGCTCGAGACCTGTCGAAATTTCGAGCGCGAGAAGGGAATTGGCGCCTACATGTCGAAGTATAAACTCGATGCGATACTGTCGGCATCGAATTCGCCTGCGTGGAAGACCGACCACGCCTGCGGCGACCACTATGTCGGCGGTAACACAAGCTTGGCCGCTATTGCAGCGTGCCCACACATCACGGTGCCTGCTGGATTTGCCGGCGAATTGCCACTTGGTCTCTCGATCTTCGGTGTGCCGTATTCGGAGAAGACGCTGCTGCGTGTGGGGCTCGCCTTCGAGCGCACCACGAACGCGAGGCGCCCGCCCAAATTCCTCCCGACGGATTACTGAACGAGCGGCGTCACCTTCAGAAAAAGCGGCAGATATGAATCCCACTCAGATACTATTCGCTTTGCGCGCGGGCTGCCCGTGAGCGCCAGATGCCGCTCGATGATGCTTTTTAGCTCGCGTATGTCTTCCGGGCGCGTAACACCTGCGACATCGACGTCGGAGGCGTTGCAGCGCGTGTCGAAGAATTGATCCTCATCGAGCACATAGGCCACGCCACCTGTCATTCCTGCGCCGAAATTGATGCCCGTCGGTCCGAGAATCACCACGACACCATCGGTCATGTACTCGCACGCGTGGTTCCCCGTACCCTCCGCGACCGCGAGCGCGCCCGAATTACGCACGCAAAAGCGCTCGCCGACGCGCCCATTAAAGTACGCCTCGCCCGAGGTCGCGCCGTAAAGACAGACATTGCCCGCAATGACATTGTTTTCGGGCGTTCCGTGCGCTTCGACACGCGGACGCACGACAATGCGCCCGCCCGAGAGGCTCTTGCCCACATAGTCGTTCGCCTCACCGTAGAGCCTGAAAAACAAGCCTCGCTCGAGGAATGCACCGAAACTCTGACCCGCCGCGCCGCTGAAATTGATACAGATGCTATCGGGCTCGAGCATGAGACCTGCACGAGCGATCTGCCCGCTCATGTAGGCGCCCACAGAACGATCGGCGTTGGTGATAGGAATGGAGAGGTCGACTATGGGCCGGGAAGCGGCTAGTTGTGCCGCGTTCGATGTTTTTACAGTCTGCGCGGATGTCGAAGTCGCCTCCGAGGAATTGGATTTTCGAGCCACATTTGAAGCGAAGAGCGGCGCGCACGCTTGCATGATTCTCGATTCAGCTTCGCTTATGGCGGATTCTCGTTCGGCACTCGGGCGAAAGTTTCGAAGACCGGCGGGTGGCAGGGGGAATGCTGCCGCGGAAAACATATCGCTCGTGTTGCTGTCGAAGAGTGGATAGCTGCGCGCGATCTCGAGCGCTTCCGTTATGTGGCTGAAATTCAGCGATTTCTCATGCGGGCTGTGCGCGCGTGCTCCAAAGTCGATCAATTCGTACCTTCCGGCAACCGCGTCCAGCGAAGACACGCCGAGCGATGCCAAGATGGTGCGCACGTTCTCCGCGAGGAATTTGAAGAGCGCCGCGAGGTGTTCGGGTCTTCCTTTGAATTTAGCGCGGAATTCCGGGTCTTGCGTGGTGATGCCAGCTGGGCATTTGCCGATATTGCACTGCCCGCAGGCAGTGCAGCCCATCGAGAGCATTGCAAGGATGCCGAAGGCGAATTCGCGTGCGCCAAGAATTGCGGCGATCACAATGTCGCGTGCGGTTCGGAGCCTGCCATCGACCTGGATGACCGAGTTGATATCGAGTCCGTTCATGGCGAGCACTTGGCGGATCTCCGGCAGCGCCTGCTCCCAGTAATTGCCTGCATAGTCGAGAGAAGAGAGGGGAGCCGCGCCCGTGCCGCCATCGCCGGAAGACACAATGACGCAGTCCGCTCCCGCTTTGACAACTCCGGCCGCGACAGTCCCGATTCCCGACTGGGCGGCGAGTTTGACTGCGATTCGCGCGCTCGGATTGACGCAGCGCAGATCGTGAATCAGCTGCGAGAGGTCTTCGATGGAGTAGATGTCGTGGTGGGGAGGTGGACTTATGAGCGTAACACCTGGCTTCGAGTGCCGCAGCGCGGCGATGTACTCGTTCACCTTGGCGCCTGGGAGTTGGCCACCTTCCCCGGGCTTCGCGCCCTGGGCGATTTTAATCTGCAGTTCGAGCCCTTCTGCGAGGTAGCGCGCGGTCATACCGAAGCGTCCC
>CAYXOW010000004.1:36001-36486 GCA_964466815.1 uncultured Treponema sp. | reverse complement strand
CCAGCTCTACAAGGAAAGCAAGCGGCGTGTGCGGTGGCTGACACCTGAGCAGGTATCGAAAGTGTTAGGCCGAGAAGCGGGATGGAAAGGGCTCGTGCTATCCGCAGTTTTGCCGATGATCCTGGGAGGTTCGCTCTTTGTCATATTCCCTTTATTGAAAACATTGCGGGAAAAGGGTGCTCGAACGTCGTCGGTGGTCGCGTTTCTCTTCGCGTGGTCGGCGAAAGTACCTCTCATCCCACTCGAAATTAAATTCCTCGGTTTGCCGTTTGCAGCGCTCAGGCTGGCATCTATTCCAGTACTCGCGATACTGGGAGGACTCCTGGCCGAATGGTTCATAGATAGACCACATAGCTCCGCCGTATCACAACCGCTGGCCAAATAGCCGCGGAGCGCGTACACTCAAATTCCGGGAGGATCCACGCATCTGTAGTCCTTCCGGAATGTGTATGAGTATCTTTTCACTGCAGGAGAAAAGACGCCAT
>CAYXOW010000004.1:35734-35983 GCA_964466815.1 uncultured Treponema sp. | reverse complement strand
AAGGACAAAAACGCGCCCGCCAGAGAAACACCTCATCGCATACAGCTGGCCCAGCGCATCATTGAGCAACTTTCTTCGGTCATGGACCCTGAATTGCAGTCGGATGTCATATCCTTACAACTTGTAGAAAATCTCCTCGTGGGGGATGATGGCTCGGTTTCTTACACCTTCAGACCCACCTCATTCGCGTGCCCCTACGGCGTGAATCTCGCGATGGAAATCAAGAAAGCCGTCCGTTCCGTACCCGGC
>CAYXOW010000004.1:31179-35714 GCA_964466815.1 uncultured Treponema sp. | reverse complement strand
AGAAATCCACATCGAAGGGTTCGTCGCCGCAAAAGAACTCGAAGAATTGTTGAACTGAGCACGCTTTTCGGAATAGCTTGCCTGGCATTTTCCCCCAGGCGCCTCTCCGTTAAAAAATTTGGGCTAAGGGACACCGTTTTCTCTCGTCTAGATACTCGCTCGTTCCTTATTGACGTTCTATTGACGTTCCAAGGTAAATCCGCTATGTTATATATAATTCCTAGTAATTTTATATGATTTTATAGAATCCTGCACAAAGAGACATCGAGGTGCTCATGAATCTTCTCGAGATCAGGAATCTCACGCTCGTCAAGGACAATAGACCGATACTCAATAATCTGTCGATGGATATCTGGGCGGGGCATGTGCATGCCATCATCGGTCCCAATGGCGCGGGCAAATCGACGCTTGCCAACACGATCATGGGCCTCTCTGGCTACCGCGACTTCGAAGGCGACATACTCCTTGAGGGCGAGTCGATCGCGCCCCTCTCGGTGGTCGAACGGGCGCGAAGAGGAATCACTCTTCTCTTCCAAGAACCAGCACGATTCGAGGGGCTGGGCGTCATGCAGTTCATTCTCGCGGGAGCCACGGTAAAATCGCGCGCTGCCGCCGAAGAAGCGCTCATCAAGGTAGGACTTGCACCCGAAAAATACTTGAAGCGGGCGGTCGATAAAACGCTTTCAGGTGGTGAACGCAAGCGCATCGAGCTCGCTTCGATTTACGCGATGAAACCTCGCCTTGTGCTGATGGACGAGCCGGACTCGGGCGTCGACATCGACTCGGTCAAATATATTTTTGCGATAATAAAAGAATTGCGCAAAGCGGGCTCGACGGTGATTCTGATCACTCACAGCCCGGAAGTGCTGCGCCACGCCGACCACGCGTTCTTGATCTGCGCGGGCACGCTCGTCGACAAGGGAGATATGGCGAGCATGTTCGATTATTTCAATGGCAAATGTGTTCCATGTGAACATGTAGGGCAGCCTGTCGCGGACTCGGCGATGCAGTCGCTCACCCCTGCCTGATTCGGGCAAACGCACAACCTGCGGCACCTTTCAATTTAGAGGATAAAGGAAACATCATGTCAGACTTGACATCGACAGATAAAGAAAAACTTCTCGCGGAGCTTCTCGATTCGATCAACCAACACACGTTTGCACCCGATGTGGCGCATGTCGAGATCCACGGGAACCAGGTACTCAACAAAAATCTCGTCCAAGGACTCATCGTCGAATCCGAGACCATCGAAGACGGCGTCAAGGTCCGCATTCGCGTACTGAAGGGATACAACCTGAAAAACCCCGTCAATTTCTGTTTCGGACTTATTCCCGACAACGGCGTCCAGCGCATCATTACGGATACGGTGATCGAAGAGGGAGCGTCCGCGAAGTTCATCGCGAACTGCACCTTCCCAAACGCTGTCAATATACAGCACCTCATGAATGCGACCATCGAAATCCAAAAAGGTGCGTCGCTCTCCTACTTCGAGCGCCACACGCATGGGCCCAAGGGCGGCGTCACCATTGTTCCCATCACGGTGGTGCATGTGCACGAAGATGGTCGCTTCTCTACTGAATTCGAGCTCATCAAAGGCGCAGCGGGCGTGATCGAACTCGACTACGCCGCGGAAGTCGACGCGATCGCGGCCGTCGATATGAAAACCCGCATCTTCGGGCGCAGCTCCGACCGCATCCACATCAAAGAGGCTGCCCACCTTTCCGGTCCCGGCTCCACCGGCGTCCTCACGAGCCACATCGCCCTCAAGAACAGCGCATCGGCCAACATAGAAAACGAGCTTGTCGCGGACGCGCCCTATGCCCGCGGGCATGTCGACTGTAAGGAGATCGTACAGGACGATGCGAAGGCCCGTGCCATTCCCATCGTGCAGGTGAACAACCACCTCGCCCACGTGACGCACGAAGCCGCCATCGGCTCCGTCGACTCGAAACAGCTCGAAACGCTGCTGAGTCGCGGGCTCACCGAAGATCAGGCGACCGATATGATCATCCAGGGACTTCTGAGCTGAGATGGATTGAACAGAGCTGCAGGGAATTGGGGCGCCGAGGCGGCGATGCGCCGCTATCTACAACGCGCCGCCACCCATAGGCCGCCGCCACCCATAGCGCGCCCTACTCTGCGCCTTTCCGCGCACCTGCCCGCACCCCCACACCCTTCCGCGCATCCTGAATCTCGTAGGCGCGCGTGCACGCATGGTAGTGCTCTATGCCGTCGAGCGTGAGTTCAGGTTCGGGCTCGTTCTTGCACGCATCGACCGCGTAGGGGCAGCGTGTGTGGAAGCGGCAGCCCGACGGGATGTTCGCGGGACTCGGAATTTCGCCGTAGATCGGCAACTCCTTGATGACCTCGACTTTGCCAGATTCCGGTTCGGGCACCGCCTCGATGAGCGCTTGAGTGTAGGGATGGAGGGGCATATCGATGATGTCGTCGGCACGGCCGACCTCGACGATGCGCCCGAGGTACATCACGGCGATGCGATCGGTGAAGTAGCGCGCCGTGGAGAGATCGTGCGTGATGTAGAGGTAGCTCAGGCCGAGCTGCTGCTGGACATCCTTCATCATGCGTAGGATTTCGGCGCGCGTGGAGAGATCGATCATCGACACGGGCTCGTCGGCCACGAGCATTGCGGGATTCAGAATGAGGGTGCGCGCGGTGGCCACGCGCTGGCGCTGCCCACCCGACAGCATGTGCGGCCAGCGGCCCATGTACTCGTCCGGCGGCGTGAGTTTTACCTCTTCGAGCGCCTTCACGATCATCGCCTCGCGTTCCGCGATGGTTCCCTTCACGCTGTGGATGATGAGAGGTTCCTCGAGGACGTCCCGTATCTTGAAACGCGGATTCATCGAAGCGTAGGGGTCCTGAAAGATCATCTGCACCTTTCGTCGATATTCCTTGGTGCGCACTTTGTCGAGCTGCGTCACGTCTTCGCCATTGAAGATCATCTGGCCCGATGTTGGTTCGAGGAGCTTCATGACGAGCTTGCCCGTCGTCGTTTTCCCCGACCCCGATTCACCGATGAGCCCGAAAATCTCACCGCGCCTGATATCGAAGGAGATATCGTCCACCGCCTTGATGAGCCTCGTCTGTCGTCCACCCACGAGCGATTGAGCGAAGTTCTGGTGAGGTTCGAAGTATTTCTTTAAGTTCTTCACACTCAGTATGACATCCACCATGATCGGCCTCCTCACCCGCGTCCGTTGAGCCAGCACGCAGCGAGATGCCCGGGCTCGATTTCGACGAGCGGAGGCTCTTCCTGGAAACAGCGATCGAACGCCTTGTCGCAGCGCGGACTGAAGCGGCAGCCCTTCGGGGGCGAGATGAGATCGGGGGGAGTCCCCGGTATAAAATGAAGTTGGTCGACTTTCTTAAAAAGCCTCGGTGTCGCCGCGAGCAGGCGTGCGGTGTAGGGGTGGGATGGCCCCTTTGCGCCATAAATCTGAGGATTGGTGCCCAGTTCGACGATCTTGCCCGCGTACATCACGCAGATGCGGTCCGAAATCTCCGCCTCCAACGCCAGATCGTGCGTGATAAAGATGAAGGAAAGCCCGAACTGTGCCTTGAGTTTCTTGAGAAGATTGATGATCTGCGCCTGAACGATCACGTCGAGGGCTGTGGTCGGTTCATCGAGGATAACGATTTCAGGCTTTAGAAAGAGTGCTGTCGCTATCACCGCGCGCTGTTTCATGCCTCCCGAGAGTTCGTGCGGATATCGCTTTAGAATTTCAGGGGCCAAGCCCACGTATCCGAGGTACTCCTCCATGAGGCTCTCTGCATCGGTTTTCGTGATATCGCTGTGTTCGATGAGCGTCTCAATCATCTGCCGCCCGATGGTGTATACCGGCGTGAGGCAGTTCATGGCGCCCTGAAAGACCATCGAAATTTTCTGCCACCGGACATTCTTGCGAATTTCCTTTTCCGGAAGCGGAATGACATCGACACCATCGACGAGAATGCGACCGCCTACATAACGTCCAGGAGGTGTCGGCATTCGGAGTATCGAAGTGCCGAGGCTTGTCTTGCCGCAGCCAGACTCTCCCACGAGCCCGATTGTCTCGCCCGGCATAAGCTCGAAACTGACGCCGTCGATCGCGCGTACAGCGCCCTTCGAGGTGAAATAGTGCATCTGGAGGTCTTCGATTCTTAAGAGGCTGTTCATATTGATCACCTCGTCTTGAGTTTCGGGTGGAGAATTTTGTCCATCGAGAATCCGACGAACGCGAAGGTCATGCCCATAATAGCGATGAGAAGACCGGGCGGCAGTATCCACCACCAGATGCCTTTGAGAATTGCCGCACCCTGCATCGCGTCGTGCAGAATCTGACCCCAGGTCACGATGGTGGCATCGCCGAGTCCTAAAAGGCTCACCGAAGACTCATAGACGATGGCGCTCGGCACCGAGAGCGCCATGGACGCGAAGCTGTAGGGAATGAGGATCGGTACCATGTGCCGGAAAATGATTCTGCTTTTCTTGGCGCCGAGCGCCTTGGCTGCTTCGATGTAAGTCTCTTCCTTGA
>CAYXOW010000004.1:20933-31169 GCA_964466815.1 uncultured Treponema sp. | reverse complement strand
CAGCGCCATCGAGCGTACGGTCATCACCGAACCGGTCCAGAAAAAGATCACCATCACCGCGATCAGCATGTAGATACTCGGCTTGAAGACGGCAGAGATCACGATGAGGACAGGCAACACCGGCATGGAGTTCACAATCATGTACACGAACTGCATAACCGTATCGACGACACCTCCAAAGTACGCCGAGATAATCCCATAGATGACCCCGATCAGCACCGAAATGGCAGAGGTGAGGAGACCGATTATGAGCGCCCACTTAAGCCCGGCGACGAGTCCGGAGAAAAGATCGCGCTTGGAGTCGTCGGTGCCGAGAATGCCTGACACGGAGCCCGTCACCACCACGTAGGGTTTATGCACACTCGACGAATTCGGATCGAGGAGCATGGCTTTCACGATGAGCTTATATGTTCCCTTGAGCGGGCTGAAGCTGGACGCCATGCCACTACGCGCAACATTGAAGAGGATTTCGTCGGTGCGTATGCTCTTGTTCGAAAATTGCTCGAGCGCCGCTTGCGATTCGTACTTTTTAACAAAGCTGAACGCAGCTTCGCGCCCATCATTGTCGATCGACAGTCGCACATCCTGCCCGCTCAATCCTTGCTCGAATCGCTGAGCGAGATCGATCGTTTGTCCATCGGGCCGTTCGATCGCGATCTGAAAAGGAATATCGCCCTGACCTGTCATGTGGAAGATGACATCGAGCGGCGCCTTGTCCGCGCTGTAGTGATAGTCGAAGGTGTAGGTAACAAGCTTGATGCCCCCCTCGAGATCGGTTTCTTCTTTTTTATTGTTTTCGAGCCGAATCGTTACGGGCGACTTGAGCGCAGCGAACCAGTTGGTCCATGCAGGCGGCGCGCTGGCGGAATTGTCCTGCCAATAGTCGATACTTCGCCACTTGGTGTTCACCTCTTTCCACGGAAGGATGACAGGCTCGAAAATCACGACGAGCAGAGAGACCACGAGAATCGCCAAACCGATAAGGCCCGAACGCACCTTTTTAAACTCGCCCCAAAACTCAAGAACCCTGAATTTTGCATCCGCGAATTTCATGCTTTACCTCCCACCTTGATGCGCGGATCCATGAATCCATAGGTGAGATCCAGCATGATGAGCCCGAGCTGATAGAGCCCCACAGTGATGGCGAGGTCGCCCATCAGCACAGGAATATCGTTCTGCTGCACGGCGATCCAGTAGAGATTACCGAGGCCGGGCCAAGAGAAAATACCTTCAAAGATTATCGCGCCCGCAATCGAGGCGAGAAGCGAGAGCACCGAAATCGTGATGAGCGGTGGAGCGGCGGTGCGCAGCGTGTGCCCGAAGAGTACCTTCCGCTCAGGGATGCCGCGGGCGCGAGCCGCCATGATGTAGTCTTCCTGAAGGATGCTCAGCACAATATTCCGCACCACAAAGGACACTCCCCAAAATCCGATGAGGAGAAGCGTCAAGAGCGGGAGCGTCATGTGCCAAAGGAGATCCACAACATACATGATCCCTTGCGGCGGAGGTACGGAGTGCATGCCCGCCGAAGGGAAGATTTTCAGCTGATAGACGAAGAACATGATGAGAATCATCGCGAGCCAGAAAGTCGGCATACCGTAGACGATCATGGTGAGGAGACTCGTGGTGCGATCGAGGGCACCGCCTGGTTTTTGTGCCTTTTTTAAACCGAGATAGATGCCGACAGTGATTTCAATCGCTGCGGCGACGGTGAAAAGAATAAGCGAGCGCGGTATCGCCTCTCCGATGATGGTGAGTACCTCGCGGTCGCCTTGCGACGATTTGATCATCGTCGATTTTCCGAAGTTGAAGGTAATCGTGTTCCACGTTCGGAAGAGAATACGCTCTATGAGGGGGCGGTCGAGCCTGTAGAGATGAATGAGGTCGTTACGCCGCTGTTCCTGAAAGCGCTGGAGCGCCGAAGCCTGCATGTTCTTGAGGCGCATCGATTCGGCGCGAACCTGCTCCTCGATGCTCGAACGCACGGTCTGCTCGTTGACCGTATTGAAGAGCACCGACAAGATGAAAATGATGATGACATAGGTGAAGATGCCCTTGAGCACCCGCTTCAGCGCAAACCACTTGAACATACGCCACCTGCTCTTTCCGGTAGTTCAGAAAACCGAATTTGTACCTTTTCAATAACAAGCACCCTTCGCGCAATAGAGAAGGCGCGCCGCCGCTCAGCGACAGCGCACCTTGATCCTTAAAGAATTAGAACACTACGAGCGAAGAAGCTTGGACAGATGGCGACTCGGTGGCAAACACCGACTGAACCACAACGGTGTACGCGCCAGGTTTCAAGGCTCCGAGATCCTTGGCAGGAATGATCGCCTGGAAATTGCCTGCGCTGACATACTTCGCCGGATATGCCTTCTCGGTATTGTCGGCGAGCACGAGCGTGACCGTTACCTTCGCCGTGTTGTCGGCTGCCTTGGCCGTATCGTCGGGGTAGGTCACCGCGGATACCTGTACATCGATTTTTGCGTCCGCAGTGCGCTGCACAGTGGCCGGAACCTTCACGTCGTCGATGCGCGTGATCGTGGTGCGGAAAAGTTTCGGGAAGTAGTCCGCACGGTATGGATAGTCCCTGAAGGCGGTGAGCTCGATGTAGTTGGCGTTGTAATCAACCTTGCTCAAGAAGAAGGGGCCATTCGAAATGTACGCATTGCCGTAGGTGTCGATAAACTTGATTGCAGCGTTGTAGCGGGCAATGGCTTGATCTACTGTCACCCACTGTTTGATGGAATCGGGCACATACTTGGCAGCGATAAAATCTTGCAGCTTGGCTTTGATGTCGGCCACGCACTTCGGATTGATGACATCCACCTCAGTGACGGAAGGATCGTTCGAGAAGGAATACTGCGTCCCCGACTTCGAGCCTTCAACAACTAGTTTCGCGAGCGCTTCGGTGATTTCCCAGGAAACCATGGTCTGACGTCCAGGATTGCCAGCTTTCGGTGAAACCGCGCCGGTGGCCGCCACACGGTCTTTATCCATCGGCCAGTTGAAATCGAAGTAGGTCGTGAAACTGCCGTCGTTGTTGAGTACCGTACCTTTCGAGATCGGCAGCGTGGACTGATACTGAGAGGCGTAGGCCTCATCGTAGTACTTGTCATCCGGGCTGTCTTTGTTCGCCCACTCGTAGGTGAAGGCGGTTGCGTACATGATATCGGCGATGGTGACAGGCTGGCCGCTGTGCCACTTGCCATAGATGTACGTCTGGTTCGAGAGTCTGCTGTAGGCCTTGATGGCGCTATTTTTGACATAGTCGTACACACCGCCGCCCACATCTTTGTACTCGACGCCAGTCTCCCATTTTTTGGTCTTCGAGTTGAAGATCAATGCGCCTTTGTCGACATCGATGAGACCGATAGGTGGCTCGCCCTCCTTGCCGGCCGCGACTTTAGTCTCGACATTCTTGAGGTCGTACTTTATGCGCATCGGGGTGTCTTTCGCGGAGTTCGGCGCCTCAAAGGTGGAAGGATCGGTACAAGGCTCGATGATCGCCGCGGAGTACGTGTCGCTGAAGCCATCGACACCCACAGGATCCCACGAGCTCATGAAAAGCCCTCCGCGTGCCGAGTACTGCGTCGCGTGGAGCACCTTTTCTCCTTTGCTGTCAGGTTTTATGTCGGCCGATCGGATCGACCAGTTATTCAGCCCATCGCCGAGACCATAGAGCATCCGCGAATTGTAACGGGCTTTATTGGCGACATAGTACTGCATCTGGCTGCACACGTAGATGCGGACTGCCTCCTTGAGGGCCATTTCCTGCACCTTCATATTGTCGTTCCAGTACTCATCCGAGGTGAGGAACCAGCCGTTGATGTTCTTCTGGGCAATGCGGTCGATCTCCTTGTTCTCATAGTTCCAGAAGCCGTTGGTCTGGCCGCCGGGCATATAGCCGTAGTACGGCGCATACATCTGACTGATGGTGATATCCCACCACGCGCGAGTGGCACCCGCGCCCCAGCCTTCGGTGTACATCGACCATTCCCAGGCTGCCGGATCGCTGGAGTAGGCGATTTTTCCCGCTTTCGAGCGATCTACCTCGAGCTGCTCCACTTGCAGGCCAGCTTTCTCGAGCTGATCGGAAATGTAACGGCCTTCGAGAAGTCTGCCCGTTGGATCGTCCACGCGGATCATGAAACGAATCGTCACAGGCTGGCCGTTATACGTCCAGAACTGGCCGGATTTGACGAGTTTGCCCTTGTTTTCGGGCAGTTCCGCAGCTTGCTTCATGGCTGCATCGATGTCGGCGATAGCTTTCTTCTCGTTGCCGCGGACGGTCATACCGAGCTTTGCGGGCACGAGATTGAAGCGATAGGTGCCAGGTTGACCTGGTGTCTGAGCAGTGAGCATAGGTTCGCCCGCACCGAGCAGGATTTCATCGACGATTTTTTTACGGTCGATGAGCCAGTTGATGGCGTAGCGCACTTCGCGGATCGCAAGCGGATTGAAAATAATGCGTCCGTCCTTGTGCTGGAAGGTGTACGGCGCTTTGTTGGGGATCGGATTCAGCAGGAGGGACCAAGAGCCGGAGGGTACCGCATACACGGACAGTTTGTCCAAATCTGCTTGCTGAATGCCCTTAAAGGTCTTACCGTCGAGACCATAGAAAAAGACATCCGTTTTTCCTTCGGCGGTATCCTTGATGCCGATGGTTTGATCCATTCGCACATCGAAGATGACCTTGTCCGCGTAGGGTCCGAACTTTGCCTGCGCCGATGCGGCGAACAGCAGCGCCATAGCAAGAACCGATACAAACAGGATCTTTTTCATGCATACCTCCTTTTCTCAGGTTTGCGTATGTAAATTGTACGTCTCGCACCCTCAGATGTAAAGATAAAATCGTTATGCGAACCATAAGAGCTTCTTGCTATAGGAAAAAGACTTGCGTATGCTTTAGAAATGTTTGAAAATCAGTACTGTTAGGTGAAAAAACATGAAATATTGCGTGGTGTCGGGCGATAATTTTATCGATGAGTATGGTCGGACGCTGCTGCTGCGTGGCGTAAATCTCGGAGGAAGCAGCAAGGTGCCCACAGCACCGGACGGGCGCACGCACCTCTCGGAGGGATTCTACGATGGAAGGCTGCTCTCCTTTGTCGGGCGACCCTTTCCACTCGACGAAGCCGACGAGCACTTTTCGCGGCTCTGGCGATGGGGCCAGCGATTCGTGCGCCTCCTCGTCACCTGGGAAGCGCTCGAACACGACGGACCAGGCATCTACGACACCGCATATCTCGATTATCTCGAGGGCATCGTCGAATCCGCGGCGCGCAACGGCATCGCGCTCTTCATCGATCCGCACCAGGATGTCTGGTCGCGCTGGACAGGAGGCGACGGCGCGCCGATGTGGACGCTGGAGGCGCTCGGTTTCGAGCCACGGAATCTGCACGCGAGCGGCGCGGCGATGTTGCATCAGGAAATGGGCGAGAAATATCCGCAGATGCAGTGGTTCTCAAATCATTTAAGGCTCGCATGCGCGACGATGTTCACGGTGTTCTTCGCCGGGAACGATTTCGCGCCGGGTATCCTCGCAGACAGCGAGCCGATTCAGGATTTTCTGCAGCGCCACTACTTCGAAGCCATGGCGCAGGTCGCAAAGCGCCTCGCGGGGTATGCCAATGTGGTCGGATTCGGCTCAATGAATGAGCCAGGCGAGGGGTTCATCGGACTCGAAGAGATGAATACGGCGAGGAGCGACTTGCTCTTGCCGGGGCTCGCGCCGACGCCTTGGGAGGCCACGCGTGCGGGCGAAGGGCTTCCGGTCGAAGCGACGCGCATCGGTGTGCGGGGCGGCTCGCTCCGCCCGATTGGAAAAGAGCCGCTGGGAACACCAGGGATCAGGGCGTGGAAGGAGGGCGAAGTCTGTGTGTGGAGGCGCGTCGGGCTTTGGGACATCGAGGGCGAGAGGGCCGTGCTGAAAAAACCCAGATGGTTCGCGGAGAGAGCGAGATACACCACATCGACTCCTGGTGCTCGGGAACAGGGGCGCCGCAACGATGACTCGATCTTCAATGAGCGCTATCTCAAGCCATTCGTTCGACGTTTCGCCGAGCACATGGAAACAGCGCGCCACCAGCCCTTCATGATCTTCGTCGAGAGTTCGCCTCTGGGCGAGCTTCCGCATTTTGAAGGAATACCGGGGCTCGTCAACGAGGCGCACTGGTACGACTCGCTCACGCTGACTTTGAAGCGGTGGACTGGTTTTTTAGCGTACGACTCCGAAACGCGGCGTCTCATCATGGGGCCGCGCGCGGTCCGCCGCAACTTTACGGATAGTCTTTCGCGCATTGTCCGCCACTCGCGCGAACGAATGGGCGGATGCCCCACCCTTCTCGGAGAATTCGGCCTACCCTACGATATCAATGGCGGGTCCGCCTACCGAACAGGCAACTTTGCTGCCCACGAGCGCGCGCTCTCGTCGTACTACGACGCCCTCGACGCGAACCTGCTCAGCGCGACCATCTGGAACTACACGTCGGACAACGACCACGCTCACGGCGATGGCTGGAATGGCGAAGACCTGTCGGTGTACTGCGCGGAAGATGGTGGAGGGCGCGCGCTGAAAGGATTCGTGCGGCCCTACGCCACAGCGGTGGCGGGCACGATTTCCCGAATGCGCTTCAGCGCGCGCCGAGGCGTCTTCGAGCTCGAATTCGCGCCGAATCACAGCATCGATGCACCTACTCTCGTCTATGTGCCCATGCTGCAGTTCCCTCGGGGTGCCAAGGTATCGGTGGAAGGAGGCTCGATCTCCGAACCGAGCCTCGCGATCGAGGATACGAGTGCCCTCACCCTACCGCCAGCCGTGGATGAAGGCTTTTTCGTGCTCAACATTCGCGCGGCACCTGAGTCTGCGCGCTGCGCGGTGCGCATTGTCCGTACTAGCCGCTGAACGCACGCACGCGCCTATTTGCCCGCAATCTTCAGAATCCAGTCGCCCATCGCCTTGAGCGCTTCAGGCGCGAAATCTTCTTTGATCGTGCCATACTCAGATGGAAGCCCTGTCGTAGCGTGCTGGAAGAGGTGATTCAAGCCCTCAAAATCGATGGTCGTAACCGCATCGTTTCCCCCGGATTTGAGCGCGGCAACAATTGCTGCCAAATTTGCGGAAGCCGGAACTTGGAGATCCGGCGTGCCGTCGAGCGCGAGCACAGGGACGGTAACCTTCTTCAGATACTCTACAGGATCGAGGCTGAGAAATGTGCGATACCAGGGTGTAAGCAGCTGGTCAGCATCCAATGCAACCTGGGCTCTCTGGGCATCCTTTTGCGCCTGAGTCAGCTCCGAAGCCCCATCGATCGCACTGTTCAGCACATCGACGATGCGCGCGCGGAGCGTTTCCGAATCGCCCTGGCTCATCGCGATTGAATAGAGCTCTCTGTTGATGACATTCGCTGCCTCGATCTGCGCGTCCGTCATGCCCGAAGCGCGGCCGAGCGCTGCATTCTGCATAAGAAGAAGCTGATCGCCGCGAACGCCAGGGCCTGCGAGCATCACGAGAAAAGCGAGCTTCGGCCCCTGTGTGCTCGCGGCGCTCCGCGCGCCGAGTATGGCTGCGATGAGCCCGCCCTCGCTGTGACCGATCACTCCGAGCTTCGTATCGTCGATCCCCGGCTGCACCGCGAGAAAATCGATCGCTGCCTGCGCGTCGTCGGCAAAATCGAAGGTAGTGGCTGTCTGGAAGTTGCCCGTGGATGCCGCAACACCGCGATCATCCCAGCGAAGCGAGGCGATTCCCCGCTGCGCGAGGTAGTCCGCGATGACGAGGAAAGGTTTGTGTCCGAGAATCTCTTCGTCGCGGTTTTGCGGACCTGAGCCCGTCACGAGCACAACGGCAGGAAAAGGGCCTTTGCCTTGCGGCAGCGTGAGTGTGCCCGCCAGCCGCACACCTGGCGCCGAGCTGTCGAACGCGACATCGTGGGTCGTGTAGGCGGCCGGAGTCTGACCTAGAGGTTGCGTCTGGGCGGCTGGCGGCGTAACCTGCGGTGCAGGCTGGGGCGATGGGCTCAGCGAACCTTTCGCAAGATCGAGCTCGAAGGACATTCCCGACTGCTTCCACGAGCCCTTCATCGTCCGCCCGCTCGCGTCGAGAGCGCCCGTGTAGCTGCCACCAATCGAAGCCAGTGTCAAAGTGAGGTTCGTTCCATCGAACTTCACGGCGGAGACGAGAATGCCTTTCGCCCCCTGATCGGGGCTGTCCATCGTCGCACTGTAGCCAGAACCGGAAACCGCAATGTGAAAGATGATTCGGAGCGTCGTCGCACCCACTTTGAGTGCACCACTCCAATCGCCGACAATTGCTTGATCCGACGCATTCGTGTCGGCCCAGAGTCCGGATCCGACGCCGAGTATCCCTGCGAACACCATAACCGCTATCGCGCGCGCCGTACGCCCACTCCAGTAACTCATGCTCATGGTTGCTCCTTCACATCGAGTTCATTTCGCCACGGAACCGAATCGGCGGCACCTCTCCTCGTTACGCAGATCGATGCGGCGCGCGCGGCGAGATCGAGTGCCTGCGCGGTGTCCATTTCCTCCGCGAGCCCCGCGATGAAGTAGCCCGAAAAAGTGTCGCCCGCCGCCGTGGTGTCGACTGCCTTCACCGGGTACGCTTTTTGGCGAATAATCGAGCCTCGGTGCGCCGCCATCGACCCGAACTCGCCGAGCGTAATCACGATTTTTGCCTGCGGAAAGCTCCGCATGAGAAGCTGTGCCGCCCGCTCAGGGTCGGATTCTCCCGCCAAGTCCGCGGCCTCGATCTCGTTCATGATAAAAATGTCGACGAGCTCTAGGGGGTAACTCGGCACAAGGTTCGAGAATGGCGAGGGGTTGAGGACGATGGTCATACCCTTCGTCTTCGCCTTGGCGATGATGCTCGGCATCGAAGAGATCTCGTTCTGCAGCACGAGCATCTCACCGGCCTGGAACTCCGCCAACACACGGTCGATGTACGCTTCGTCGATCTCCTGGTTCGCCCCTCCGAAGAGGAGGATACAGTTGCGCCCCCGTTCGTCCACCTGAATGATCGCGTGGCCGCTTGCGACGTTCGCCCGCTCGATGAGTCTCGTATCGACTCCTCCATTGCGGAGCGTCGATACCAGAAATTCTCCTTCCGCGCCGATTTTACCCGCATGAACCACTTTGAGCCCTGCTCTCGCCATGGCGAGCGACTGATTGAGCCCTTTACCGCCCGCGAATACCGTGAGGGACCGAGCCGCCTTGGTCTCGCCCGGTTTTACAAACTCATCGACCGCATAGACATAATCGATATTCAGCGAACCGAAATTGAGTATTCTCATACGCCGCCCCTCCACGCTCGGCCAGCATCATAGCATAAAAGCGCAACTCCCGCATTGACAGCGCCACCACCTCCGCCTAGGCTTTGGATATGATTCAGAAAGCGATATTCGGCCGAACGGGCCACGATTCGACACGACTGCTGTTCGGCGCTGCAGCGCTCGCACGCGCCACGCAAATCGAGGCTGACCGCACACTCGGTCTTGTCAGCGACGCTGGAATCAATCACCTCGATACAGCCGCAAGTTACGGGCTCGCCGAAGAGCGTATGGGCCCCTGGCTCCACCACCACCGCGACTCAGTGTTTCTCGCCACAAAGACCGAAAAGCGCACGAAGCGCGAGGCGATGGCCGAGCTTGAACGCTCGCTCAAACTGCTGCGCACCGACCACGTCGATCTCTGGCAAATGCACGTGCTTGTCAAAGACGATGAGTGGGAAGTCGCGATGGGCGAAGGCGGCGCGCTCGAAGCCTTCGTAGAGGCTCGTCAGAGAGGAATGACGCGCTTTCTGGGCGTAACCGGCCACGGCAAGGCCGCCCCCGCCATGCACCTCCGGAGCCTCGCGCGCTTCGACTTCGACACCGTGCTTTTCCCGTGGAATTGGCCGCTCGCCCAGGACCCCGCCTACGCTGCGGCAGTGCGAACACTTCTTTATGTGTGCAGGGCGAAAAATGTGGCCGTCCAGCTCATCAAAGCCTTTTTGAGGAGGCCCTGGGGCGAGAGGCCGCACACCCGCGCAACCTGGTATGAGCCCCTTGAAACACCCGAGGCAATCGGTATGGCGCTCAGCTGGGCGTGGAGCGCAGGCGATGTCTTTGTGAACAGCGCAGGCGACATGGACCTTCTCCCCACCATTCTCTCCGAGGCTAGCAAAGCTCCAGTACACCTCTCCGACGCCGAAATGGCCGATCTGGCGGCGCGCCT
>CAYXOW010000004.1:19519-20923 GCA_964466815.1 uncultured Treponema sp. | reverse complement strand
GGATCTCTTCGCATGACCACGGGACTTTTAAACACCTGGGACAATATTCTCGCCCACCTCGATAAAGTGCGGATTTCAAGCTCAGAGCCTGAGCGCATTCAGCTCCTCATCGAACTTCTCATCAACCTCAGGCTCATCGGCACCGATTCTGCGATCCCTGACATGCGCGTTCAAAAAAGCAACATCGAAGACATTCAAGATAAGATAGAGCGGGCGACGCGTGAAGTTCTTTCTGCTGTCCGGAATCCATCTGCTAAATTCATCTATTACGCACGTGAAGTGATTAAAAAATTCCCTGTCCGGCAAGATGCCGAGGAGATGATCGAGCGGATCCGAGCCGATGCCGAAGCCTTCGAAGAGGATCGCACCGAAGACGACCCCTTAAAGGGTTTCGCAAGCGACCTCCGCAAGGAGGTACACCGGCGCCTCTCTCCACGCATCATCACCAAGTACCTCGAACCTTACATCGCACTAGCAGTTCGCGGCGACGCCGAATCGATCGCCGCTTCCGGCTATGTCGCCCTGCCCTACGCATTCTCCAGTTCGAGCGAGGATCGGCACTTCATCGACCTCGCCTCGGACTTGCTCAGCCGACTCAAATTTCTCTGGGATTACGAAGAAGGCGACATGGCGACAGTGCGCCAAAATCTCAGAAACAACCTCGATGTCTTCGAGCGCTGCTTCCTCCGCGCAGAGGTCGAGGGTCTTCTGTCGATTCTCAATCCCGAGGATCTCAGCAGCGCGTCGAAGGAGCTCGACGCATTCAAGCGCCTCGTAAGCGTCAAGTTCTACCTCAAGGAGTCCTACCTCGAATCGCGCATCGACCTGTACGATCTTATCCTACTCGACCTCGGACTTGGGCGGCTCATTTTCCTCCTCGCGAACGACCTCACCAACAACCACTTCGCCGAGGTGAGCCCGCGCAACATCCGCGACGCACTCGAAGTGATGCGCGAACTTCTTTCGATCTCAAGCATCAAAGGCCTCGCGATCCAGAATGTCGACCTCCGCCAGACTGAACTAGGAGAATTGCGCGAATCCTCAGTGTCCGATTTCATTCGACTCAAGCGGAGTCTCGACGCGATCTCCACCGAACTCCAGCAATACATCCAGATCGAGATCATCGACGCCATGAGCAGCACGCTTATTCGCGTGCTCGAAGGCTACAGTGTGCAGACCGCTCGCCTCTCGCAGATCAAAACACGCTTTTTCAACAACTTCATCCGCCGCACACAGATCCATGTGCTGAGCGAATTTGTCGAAAAGGTGAGCGCGGCTGTCGACCGCGAGCTGGAGCGCCAGAGGGGCGAACGCCAGCTCTATTTTCACTATCAGCGGCTGGAAGCCGCGAACATCGACGAGGAGCTTCGCGGGGAGCGCCACCGCGAACGAGATCTCGGCGAT
>CAYXOW010000004.1:18241-19421 GCA_964466815.1 uncultured Treponema sp. | reverse complement strand
CCACCCTCTGCTCGACCTTGCCGAGCGAGGTGTCGAAACGGAAGTCGTCGACCGCGCGATTGCGGATGCCATCGACGAACTCGAGCGCCAGACAGGTGCGAAACTCGGTGATACAGTACACCCCCTCCTCGTTTCGGTGCGCTCGGGAGCCCTCACCTCGATGCCCGGCGTCATGTCGACCATTATGAACGTAGGGCTCACGCCCGACGTTCGCGCGTATCTTCGGGCGAAGGTAGGCGCGCACTTCGAAGAGGGGCTCTACGCCCGGTTTCTTATGAATTGCGCCTCAGCGCTCGGGATGGAGCCGCCAAGGAAACGAAATGGGCTGCACCAGTCGGTTCGTGGCTGTACCGCGCGCCTCAGTAAAAAGCAGATGGACTATCTCGAACTTGCGCTCATCACTGCTTTTGGAGCCTCCTTTTTGACCGATGCGAACGCGCAATTGCGCGCCTGCGTACGCCTTGTCTACGACTCTAGGAGATCCTCCGCCGCAAGTTTTTACTCGAAGACGATCGCGGCCCACGCCCCGGTGCGGACAGCGGTAACGATCCAGCAGGTTGTCTTTGGAAACCTCAATCAGCGGAGCCTGAGCGGCGTCGTCCTTACGCGGAATCCCATAACCGGCGAGAACACGCTCTTTGGAGAATTCAAGCTCCAGGCGCAAGGAGAAGAGGTGGTGATCGGCAGCGCCGACACGCTGCCGATCGAAGTACTCGACCGCGCGATATCGGCACAGCTCATCGAGTATACCCAGCGGCTCCTCGAGTTCTTTCATCAAGATCTCGACCTGGAGTTCACCGTGGAGAATGGCCAGCTCTATCTGCTGCAGGCGCGAGCGGCGAAACTCGGGGCCTACGCGCAGTTCGTCGCGGATACCGATTTTCTCAAGCGCGGCATCATCGGGCTCGAAAAATACAAGGAGCGCGTCGAGAGCCTCGAACTCGCATATGCGAACCTTTCGCTGCCGCGCGCGGATTTTCGCTTCAGACAGTGGGTGCCGCCGCTCACCTCGGGAATTTCGATCAACGGCGGGGTCGTGTCCGGGACCCTCGCCATCACGCCCGAGCGGCTCAAAGAAGCCGATCGGCGGCGCGAGAGCGTCGTCTACTTCACCATCAATACAAAACCGACCGACTTCGACATCATCAATCTGTCGAGCGCCATTGTCACAGTGTACCCT
>CAYXOW010000004.1:10772-18209 GCA_964466815.1 uncultured Treponema sp. | reverse complement strand
CTCAATAAACCCTGCATCGTGGGTTGCTCAGACCTCGAGATCGACTACGACCGCCGCAGAGTCATCTTCGGCGCGGCTGGCGGCATCGCACTGGCGGAGGGTGAACGCATCACCGTCGATGGCAACGCGGGCGCGGTGTACCGCGGCGTCGCCCCGATCTCCGATACTTTCCTGCCGGTTTCAGCGCTGCGCGAGGCGATTTCGGCCGCAAAGAGCCCCGAAGAAGCTGTGCGCGCCGCCGAGGACATGATCCTCGATAAAAACGAGGCCCTACGCCGCGAGTCGAGCCTCAAAAAACTCACGCTCGACGAACTCAACGGCGCCGAAGCCGAAGCGCTCAAAAATTCCAATGTACTCGTGCGCGTCGACGGCAATATAGAGCTGCCCGACACATCCGACAGTGTCGCAGATCGGCGAGTCGCCCTCATGCTACCCGTACTCCGCAGGCTCCTCGAACTCGGGGCGACACCCATTTTATGCTCTCACCGAGGCGACCCCGGCACGCACAGCATGCCCGGTCTGAGTCGCGAACGGATATACGCCACATACAGTCTGCGTCCGATCGCGGAACGGCTGGAGCGCATTTCGGGCCAGCCCATCGTGTTCCACGAGGTGAGCATCGGCGCCTCGGGTATCCTGATATCGCGCAAAGACATCGTGCGCGGACAGGTCAATATGATCGAGAATCTCCGCTACGCGACCGGCGAAAAAGACAACGACGAAGCATTCGCACGGTCGCTCGCAAATCTCGGCGACGG
This sequence comes from uncultured Treponema sp., assembly GCA_964466815.1. GTDB lineage: Bacteria > Spirochaetota > Spirochaetia > Treponematales > Rectinemataceae > Rectinema. The sequence continues at coordinate 17,451 of CAYXOW010000004.1, read as the reverse complement.
AATCTTCGTGAACGACGCGTTCAATGTGTGCCTGCGTCGGCACGCAAGCATCGTGGGTGTACCGCGGTTTTCGCGGTTGAGCCTCGCGGGGCCGACGGTCGCACGCGAACTCGAGGTGTTGGAGCGGGTACTCAGCATGCACGATCGGCCCTTTTTGGCCGTTTTCGGCGGGGAAGAGATCGAATCCCAATATGGCGCGATAAGCGCGATGGCTCCGCGTGTAGACACGCTCGCGATCATTCTGCCGGACAGCCCACCAAGCGCCAGCGATAGTGCCGAGACGTCGGCTGAGAAGGCTGTCGGCAGAGAGGCGCGCGCCGCGCTGATCGGCTCGATCCGCCGCACATCCCCGGCGAATGTCATTGTAATCGACCGCGACGATCCGCAGCGAGAAGCCCAGGAGTATGCGCTCGCCACCGCGATCGGCGCGGCGCGCGCGATACTCTGGGCTGGGCCCGCAGGCATTGAAACCTGCGCTGCTGAAGTGTCGAACGCCTCGCTAGACTGCCCACCTGGCGCCCCACCGAGTTCCTCAGTAGCCACTCCTTACCGTGAGGCGCTGTGCGTGGCGATCAGGGGCGCGATCGGCGAGAAGCGCATATCCAATGCCGGCCCATCCCCAGCAGATATCGCCGATCGCATACCTCCCCTCGTCATCATCTGCTCCGAAACGGAAAAACATATGGCGTTCCACTCCGCCCGGAATCTCCACATTTCAACCGGTCCGCGCGCCTTCCTGCAGTACCTCGAGCGTCTCTCGCTGCCCGGTATCTCGGCACTCTCGGTTCGTTGAACTGCGTTATCGTATCTAAATAATTTTCGATCCGCTGTACCGCGGTACTTGCGTTCTCGCCTCCGCGACGCGTACTATTTCTCCATGAGTACCAATTCTTTGCGCGGCTTTGGCTTCCGTTCCTCGAGCAAGGCGCTCTCTTGCGTCATTCTGATGTTCGCGTCTGTGCTCTGCGTGTACGCGGACGGATCAGGCTCGATTTCCAGCACTGCCGCGTCTCCCAAAATCGCTGTAGTGCTCTCTGGCGGCTCAGCTTTCGGTATCGCGCACGCCGGCGTCCTCAAAAAAATCGAAGAGGCCGGCATTCCCATCGATATGATCCTCGGTACGAGCATGGGCTCGATTGTCGGAGGGCTTTATGCGTCTGGCTACTCGCCCCAAGCCATGCAGGAACTCATCTCGAATATCGACTGGAATTCGCTCTTCATGGATCAGAAGGAACTCCCCGAAAACATGTTCCAGCGATCGGTCTCATCGAAGTACGCCCTCCGGATCGGATTCGATTCGAAGGGGCCGAATATCGGTCAGGGCCTGCTTGAAGGACAGAATATACTTGCATTCTTCACTGCTCGCACGATTCATATGTCCACGATGCCGCGATTCGACGACTATCCCGTTCCGTATCGCGCCGTAGCCGCCAACATTCTCACCGGCGATAAGGTGGTCTTCACCCAGGGCTCGATCGCCGAGGCCATGCGCAGTTCGATGTCGATTCCTGTGCTCTTCATGCCTTACGATTACGAGGGGCAGCTCCTCGTCGATGGCGGAATCGTAGATAACCTGCCCGTCGATGTCGCGAAGCGTATGGGTGCGGACATTGTGATCGCAGTGGTTTCGCGCGGCAAAACGCCGGACACTATGGATGAACTCAACTCTTCGGTGGAAATCGGCAGTCAGACCGGCAATATTTTTCTCATGCAAAACATGAAGCCGAACATCGAGGCGGCCGACCTCGTCATTACGCCTGATTTACGAAATTTTACCACGGCGAGCTACGCGAGAGCTAAGGAGATCATCGCGCAAGGTGAAATGGCTGGCGATGCCGCAATGCCGCAGCTCAAAGCGCTCGCCGCGAGGATCGCCCAGACACGGCCGCTCGTGACCCCGGAGCATCAGGAGAATCGCCGCGCGTTCGGACCGCCGCCACGCTTCGAGTCGGTGCGCGTCGAGGGCGGCAACGCTCAGGATCGGGCTTGGGTAATGAGCATTTTCGCCCCGCTCGTCGGCCGCGCGTACACGAGGGACGAGCTGGAGAATGCCATTCACAGCGCCTACGTTTCCGGCGATTACTCGCTCGTTAAATTCAGGATCGAATCGACGGGCGACGCGCGGACAGCGGCAGGGGAAGAGGTGGGGGCAGGAGGCGCGCAAAGTACCGCGACTACCCTGCGCGCGGTGGTGACGCTCGTCCCACAGGAACCTGTGCAGAATGAGCTCTTCGCCTCCATCGATTTCAAAAGCTCAATTTCGAGAAGCATTTCGAGCGACATGGTGGCATCCACCGCGTTTTTGGCAAAGGAGCTAACTGGGCCCGGCTCTGCGCTACTCGCCGCTGCTTCGCTCATCAACAAGACTTCGGCGAGCGTGGAGTATTTCCAGCCGCTTGGCCCCTTCTTTATCATTCCCTGGGCACGTTTCAGATTTGAGTACGATATGTATGCATCGGAGTCGATTCCTATCGCTGTCGCCTCGAAGTATCGAACCTATGGAGCAGGAATCTGGGGAGGCTTTGTGCTCGGCGATGCCGCGGACATCATGGCAGGCTACTCGTTCGAAAATGTTCTCACCGGCGACGATTGGACGAGCCTTGTCGCGCAGAACGCGGGCGCCCTTCGCGCTGCGATTCGTTTGGATACTCGTGATCGAGGAGCTTTTTCGCGCTCAGGGCTGGCTTTTTCGGCGATGGGGCGCTGGTTCAGCCCCAATTTCGGCGGTGCGTTTTCCTTCGCCCAAGTGGAGGCGAACGCGTCCGTGGCCATTCCCCTCGGGCGGGCGGATGCCCTCAACTTCTGCCTATTCGGCGGTACGGACTTTACGGGTATCATTCCGGGAGCGCAGTCCGCCAAGGTCTCATACTACTCGAATCTGGCACAACCCGAGATGTTCTATGGCATGGGGTACATTCCCACAAGTTGCGAAGGAAATTCGGTGGTCGCGGGAAGTGTCGAGTATCGGCACCGCGTGGCGGTCATAAATGAGCTCATGGGCGGCGACATCTACGCGTTCGCCAACGTGAGCGCCGGCGCAGTCGTTCAGTACGACGACCCGACGACCTACTCGATGTGGCCGCTTAAGTGGAGCGCTACGCTTGGCGTGAGCGCGCGCGTGTCGAAGCACTATGGGCTTCTCGCGGGGGTGAGCGCGCTGGGAAATATCGACGATACAATCGCGGTTGCACCCGCTTTCGTGATTCAGCTCGGCACTTTTAGCCCCCCGGCGATGATAGACCGCCGGTGATCAATAAGCGCCGAGCGATGAGGATTACTCTGCCCCGCCGCGCTTTCTGCTTTATCGCATGAGCGCGATGAGCAGCGCGCCGTACGCGCTCGCGATAACCAAATAGATTGCGAGCGGCACGGCGAACTTGCGGATAGTCAACGGTAGCGACGACTTGAAGTGCTGGACCGTAACCACCATGCAGACATGGAGGGGCGAGAGCATCATCCCCGCGTACCCGAATGCGCTCGCGATAACGATTCCCGCCTTGAAGGGCGTACCCGATGACGAAATGATGCCAATCACGATCGGAATCGAGAGCCCGACATATCCGAGCCCAACCCCCGTTACTATACCGGAAATAAAGGGCAGAAGCGCGATCACGATGATCGCCGGAATGCCCGCACCGGCGAGTTCTGCGGACGCCGCGTGCGCCAGGTCGGCAGCGCCCATGAGCGCCGAAAACACCCTGATGCCGATGATCACACCGATAAGTTCGAGTGTCGACGCGGTGACGCACTTCTTGAAAATCTTCGGTCCGCCTGCGATCTTGATGAGGTAGAGCGAGCCGATCGTGAGTCCGAGGAGCACCGGCACGTAGCGGCCGACGAGCGATCGGGCGTCGGAATTCATGCCGAGCGAGGGCGAGGCCAGTTCCCAGAACACATCGAGAACGACATAGCTCATCAGCACAATGCCTAGTGGCGCTATGCCACGAACGATTTTGCTGAAATTCGGCTTCTCGTGGCGATGCTCGATCGGCGCAGAGAGTTCTTTCGATTTGGGAAGAATGAAGATCATGCCGAGGATGTACACTGTTATCGGCGCGTAGAGATTGAGTCCGATGAGCGTCGGAACGGGGATCTTCGTGAGCCCGGTCGTCAAGATGAAGGCGGGGAAGAGCGGCCAGATGAGTTCCAGCACGTGCCTGAACCAGTAGTTCACCGCGGCAAGCGTTTCGGGGCTGCGCGCATCATCGCCATTCATCGCACCTACGAGCGGCGCCGAGATAATCGCGCCGCCAGGCATAGGCAGTGTCCCTATGAGGAGAGGTGCCGCGGCGAGCGCCACTCGCCGAGAAGGCGCCGCCTCCGCGATCGTCGCTGAAAATTTATCCATAGCTCCGGATTTTTTCATCGCGGAAGAGAACATCATGATCCCGGTGAGCAGCACCACGAGGAGGATAAGATCGGGGTTGAGGAGTTCCTTGACTGTCGTCGCGGTGATCGCGGCTGGGCTCAGGCCTTGCCACAGCGCGATGAACACGCCGCCTACAGCAGCAGCCAGCCCGAGGTGAACGTGTTTCGCCGTAGCGAGTACCACGAGCGCAAAGATGACAAGAATTTTGATGAGCGCGGGAATACTGAGCATAGTGGAATAACCATAACCTAGGCGTGCGCGACGGCACAAGTGCAACATGGCTGAAAAACGGCGCATCCGCGAGAGCAGATCCGCGCCGCGCCGATACGAGCTGCGCCGATAATACGCGCCGCGCCGATCCGAGCTGCGCCGATAATACGCGCCGCGCCGATACGCGCGGATCTAGTCTATATTAAGCTTTTAATATATATTATCGAAATGCTTCTCAAGTATTCGTTCTACAATTCGACATGGAAATACATCTCGGTCGCGATCGTCCTCGCCCTCGCGGTCGGAGGATATTTTGTGCCTGCGCTGGGACTCGGCGTGATCGGTCTCATGGCTATTGCCCTTCTTACCAATATTTCGGGCTCGCGGAGCTTTTGCGCTGGTTTCTGCCCCAATGGCCGAGCGCTCTCATTCACGTTCAAGAGCGTTTCGAGCCGAAAGAGACTCCCGAAATATTTCTCGACCAAAGAATTCCGGCGCATGCTCTGCGCACTGATGATGTTCTGCGTGGTGAGCTTGCTCATCCGCTCCAACGGAAGCCTCGCTGCGATCGGCCGGATTTTCTGGGCGATCTACGTCGCGTCGATTGGAATCTCAGCGGTGGCGGCGCTTCTCTGGAAACCGCGATCGTGGTGCTCGTTCTGCCCCATGGGCACGCTGCAGGATACCATCAGGGGAAAATAGGGAGCTAGGGCTGCGGCGAACGCCCGACCGATGCGCCTATGTCTATCGGTGGAGATCGGTCGGCAATGGGGCGCGCGCTAGGTCCGGGGCGATCCAGGTCGCGCCGGCCTCGCGGAGTAGCGTCTCTGAAAAACTCGACGTGATGCCGAGCACGCGAGCCCCCGCGCGCACTCCCGCAATCGTGCCGTTCACCGCATCTTCGACGACAATGCACTCGGCAGGATCGATTCCAACACGCGCCGCTGCCTTGAGGTATATCTCGGGATCGGGCTTCTTGTTGGTCACGTCTTCGGCGGTCAGCACTGTGTCGAACTCCGAAGGTTCAAGGCCAAGATACTCGAGATTGATGAGCACTTTGACTCTGTCGGCCGCGGACGCGAGTGCCGTCTTAAGCCCGAGTTTTCGGCAGGAACGTACGTACTCCACCGCGCCCGGAATAGCGCGCATCCCAAGTGCGTGGGCGCGGGCGAGCTGACCGTAGATCTCGTAGGTCCACGCTTTCGCCGGAACAATATCGATGTGGATACCATACTTTTCGGCGACGCCCCCGAGGTAGCGGTTTTCTCCCGCCCCCACGAAGGGCACGAAATCCTCAAGTTTCACCGCGAGACCGTAGCGCTCCGCGAACATGCGTTTGGCGGCCTCTGCGATGAGGCGCTCGGAGTCCACGAGCACACCGTCCATGTCGAAGAGCACAGCGCGAATGCTAAGCGTGGAACTCGGGCGGGAAACGGCAGCCGCGCTGGGGCGAGGATGTTCGGTGATGATTTTTGCGTTCATCGGATGATATCGCTGTCGTTCTTGTATTTGACGTATTCTTCGCGCGTCGGGCTGAACACTTCGACCACGACCGTATCCTCGATCACATCGACCTTGTGGAGCACATCCATAGGAATACACCAAGAATCGCCTGGGGCGAGTTCGCGTGGCTGACCTGCGACATACATTCTCATGCGCCCGGAGACAAGGTAGCCGGTCTGCTCATATGGGTGTTTATGTTCCGGGAGCTTCGCGTCTCTATCGAGTTTGACCTCGACGAGCAGAGTGTGGTCGCCGTACACGAGCGTTTTGATGTGGTTGCCTGGCACAGTGTCGTGGTATCCGACATCAGAGTGTTTTCCGAACATGACTCCTCCCCTTCGTAGGTGGTATGGGCTACTCTAACGCGCTTTGAAAACGCTGAAAAGGCGTGCTGAACAATGACCCGCGCGCGATATAAGTGCTCTCCGCATCTTTCGACGCATTTTATCGCATGGACGTCACCAAAGGAATGCTGAGGTACCCGCTGTTCACCTCTAAGGTTTTCACAACTCTTAAGCTTGCACATCGTTCCCGGCGCACTGACCACAGTCGCCGCACTCGAACTGTATCGTGGTGTGGGTGATGTTGAAATGTTCC
>CAYXOW010000004.1:5920-10748 GCA_964466815.1 uncultured Treponema sp. | reverse complement strand
AGAGGTTGATCATCGAGCACCACGTGTGCGCTCAGTAGCCTGAATCCAGGATCGAGCGCCCAGACATGCACATCGTGCACGCTCTTTACGCCCTCAAGTTCGGAAATTTCTTGTGCGACCTGCGTGCCCTCCGCATCTTTCGGCGCGCCTTCGTTGAGAATGTGCGTGGCCTCTTTCAGTATGCTGAAAGCCCCGCGCAGAATGACCAGCGCAATGACAATACCCATCGCCGGATCGAGCCAATACCATTTGGTGAATAAAATCACGACGCCTGCGGCGATGACGCCTACAGAGGAGAGCGCATCTCCCACAACATGCAAGAACGCAGCCCGCGCGTTGAGATCCTCGTGAGAGTGACCTTTCAGCACAAAGGCGACCAGCAGATTCGCGATAAGCCCGATTGTTGCCACTATGAGCATGGGGCCGGCAATGATCGATTGCGGATGCGCGAAACGGCCGATCGCTTCTCTAATAATTTCGAAAGAAACAAAGAGAAGGGTAGCGCCATTGATAAAGGCAGCGAGCACTTTCATTCTGTGGAAGCCATAGCTGTGCGTTCCTGACGCGGAGCGCTTTGAGAGGCGAACTGCGACGTAACCGAGCGCCAGAGCAAAAATATCGAGGAACACATGCGCAGCGTCGGAGAGAAGCGCGAGGCTTCCCGTGAGCAATCCGCCTACAACTTCAGCGACGAGAGTCGCCGAAGTGATTACAATAGACGCGAGCAGCTTACCGCCCGATTCCTGCACTTCCATCGCTTCATGGTGATGATATTCGTGCGAATGATCCTTGGTTTCCTCGTGTTCAGTTTCTTTTTGTTCATGCGAAGACATAGAATCCTCCTTGTTTCGCAGCGTGAGAAAACATATATAGTAAATCTCGATTTTTCTTCGAACGGCGACTTATGCTAAACCGCCGAACACCATGCCCGCGATTGTAGACATAACCACGACGAGCCCTACATAGGTCAGCGTTTTTTTCCAACCGAGCTCACCCGCGATCACAAGAATAGAAGGCAAGGAGAGGCTAGGACCGGCCAGGAGCAGCGCGAGTGCAGGCCCCTGCCCCATGCCCGCGCCGATGAGCCCCTGCACAATGGGAATCTCCGTGAGCGTAGCGAAGTACATGAGTGCCCCGGCTATCGCGGCAAAAGCGTTCGCAAAAAGCGAGTTCCCGCCGACAAGACCCGCAACCCACGCATTCGGGATAAGCGCTTCATGTCCAGGACGTCCAAGCAGAAAGCCTGCCACGAGCACGCCCCCGAAAAGGAGTGGCAGGATCTGGAGCGAAAAATCCCGCGTCGCCACAACCCACGCAAGCCTATCGTCCGCGTTGAACCACCGGATTACCGTGTAGCCCAGTACAAGCGCGAATCCACCCGTAATCCACCATTTTGCCGCGAAAATTGCATCCCAAACAGGGCTTCCGCCCTTCGAGTTCGCCCAATTCGCGAACACGAGGATGCCGATCATGCTCGCCATGTAGATCGTGGTCTGCGCAAGCGATCGCGGCTCGCCTCCAAGAGGAGCACTGAAAAGCCGCGCATCAGCGGCGCGTTTCTCATCGTCCTTTTTAAATATCAGCGCCATAAGCCAGCCAATGACGATGGAAAAAGTAATCGCTCCAATTGTGCGCGCAAGCCCAAGCTTCAATCCAAACACTTTCGCCGAGAGAACGATGGCTAAAATATTGATCGCCGGTCCGGAATACAAAAACGCGATCGCCGGCCCCAGACCCGCGCCCTTCTTGTAAATTCCCTTGAAGATCGGTAGTACTGTGCACGAGCACACCGCGAGGATAGCGCCTGAAAGTGAGGCCACTCCATAGGCTGTCAGACGCTTCGCGTCCGGACCGAGGTAACGCATCACGGCCTGTTGGTTCAGGAATACCGTGATCGCCCCGGCGATGAACATGGCGGGAACGAGGCAGAGGATCACATGCTGGCGTGCGTACTCCGACAGCATGAGAAAAGCTTCGTTTACCGCGCCAGTTACGCGTGGAGCTCCGAACGGAATGAAATATGCCGCCAGGAATACGCCGGTCACGAGGAGCAATTGCTTGTTGGGGCTCAATCCCTTCGAACTCATGACAAAAGAGCCTTTATCTGATCTTTGGTGAGCACGCGGCCGACGACCTTCACCTCATTGTCGATCGCGAGGGCGGGCGTCATCATGACGCCCATCGCCATTATGTCCTCAATTTCTTGTACTTTTTCGAATTCAGCCTGGATCCCGAGTTCGGCTGCCGCCTCGCGGGCATGCTGTTCGAGAAGCCTGCATTTCGGGCAGCCGCTTCCAAGAATCTGAATTTTCATAGCATCTTCCTTGTGTGTTGATATGTTCGCCTCCGCCACGCCGTGTGCATTTTCCCGGTAGCGGCGAACTTTTGTTGCAATTTTATGAAACATTGCGATGTTTGTCAACGGGTTGACAAAAGTGTTTCAACATTGCAACATTCATTCAATGAAACCTATCGAACGTAAATATGAACGCCGTGCGGAAATCTTCAAAGCGCTCTCGAACCCCCTGCGCATCATCATGCTTGAAAAGCTCGCTGAGAAACCCTGGTGCGTGTGCGCGCTCGCCTCCGAGCTCGGTGTGGACAAATCCATCGTCTCTAAATACCTAAGCCAACTGAAATCCGCAGGACTCATCGAAGACACACGGAAGGGCACCTTGGTCGAGTACCGTCTCGTAGCTCCGTGCATCCTCCAAGTCGCGTCGTGCGCCGAGGAAACAATTCAGGAGCAACGCAAAAAACTTCTGAACGAGATGTAAGATTTAGCAAAATAAGCTTATGCCGAACCGCTGCCGATGAATGCGCACGAGAGTTGAACCCCGAGACTTTTTCTATAATTTTCCACTACAATTGTCGGTATGGACGCCAACACCTCCGCAGTCTATGTGCTCCTCGTCCTCGCATTCGTAGGCATTGCGTCAGGCAAATTCCCTCGCCTCGCGATGAACCGCGCTAGTATAGCGCTCACGGCCGCCGTGCTTCTCGTCGTGCTGGGCGGACTCAGCACGGCCGAGGCGATCGCAGCCATCGACGTGGAAACCCTCGCACTTCTCCTCGCGATGATGATCATCGTGGCGAACCTCCGCGTGTCGGGCTTCTTCTTCATCGCAGGCGGACGCGTGCTCTCGATCGCGCGATCGCCGAGAATGCTCCTCGCCATCGTCGTGCTCGTCTCGGGAATACTCTCTGCTCTCTTTCTCAACGATACCATCTGCCTCATGTTCACACCCCTCGTCGCCGAGATGACACGGCGCTCGGGCGCAGACGGACGGCCCTACCTCATCGCCCTCGCCACCTCGGCGAACGCCGGTTCTTGCGCCACTTCGATCGGCAACCCACAGAATATGCTCATCGCTTCGCAGTCAGGCATCCCCTTCGGCACCTTCGTGCTCGCCCTCGGCCTGCCCTCTCTCATTGCGATGGTCCTCTCATTCTGGTTTACCGTCGCTATGTTCCCCGGTGAATTCGGAAAAATGAAACAGCTGAAACATCATCCAAACCACATATTGGTGAGCGGTGAGGCCTCCCACGCCGAGGTCCACACCGCGCTGATGTACAAGAGCCTCGCAGCGGCAGGTCTTCTGCTCATCCTGCTCCTCGCGGGCATGCAGACGAGTCTTGCAGCTCTCATCGCGGCAGCTTTCCTCCTTATCACGCGGCGCGTCCACCCGGAGCGCATTTTCGCCGAAATCGACTTCACCCTGCTCGTGTTCTTTTCGGGCCTCTTCGTGCTGACCGCTGCTGTAGCGAAAACCAGCGCCTTCTCCGACGCCATGAACGTGTTACAGCCATATTTGCACCACCCTGGTGGCCTCTTCTCCGGCTCGATCGTCCTCGTCTCGAACCTCGTGTCCAACGTGCCCGCGGTCATGCTTCTCTCCCCCGCCGCTAAGGCCATGAGCAACCCCCAGCCTGCATGGCTCATGCTCGCGATGGCGAGCACCTTCGCGGGCAACCTGACCCTCCTTGGCTCCGTCGCGAACCTCATCGTCGCCGAACAGGGACAGCGCGCAGGCATTAAGATTAGATTTCTGGACTACCTCAAAGTAGGCCTTCCGGTGACCATCGTTTCGGTGGCATTCGGAACGCTCTGGCTGGAGATCATCCACTGATGAACACGAGTTCGCATCTTGGCCGGCGCGCCAAATTCGCAGTGGCGGCGCTCGCCAGGGTCGTCGCGCACTTCATCTTCCCAAAGCACAGAAGGAGTATCGATATCATGGAAATGAACGAAACCCTCAAAACTATCTTTTCACGCAAGAGCGTCCGCGCGTACGCCGAGGGCGCCATCCCCAGAGAACAGCTCGAAATGCTGGTCCGTGCAGGCATGGCCGCGCCGTCGGCTGTCGATCAGCGCCCCTGGGAATTCGTGGTCGTCACTGAGAAAGCGACCCTCGTGCGCCTCGCCGAGCGGTTGCCCTATGCGAAAATGGCCGCCCATGCCGCCGCTGCAATCGTCGTCTGCGGTGACCTCCGGCGCCAGTGGGGCGGCCCCGATTCCGTCATGTGGTCCATCGACTGCGCGGCGGCTGCTCAGAACGTGCTTCTCGCGGCCGAATCGCTCGGGCTCGGCGCCGTGTGGACCGCCGGCTACCCCTACTCCGACCGCATGAGTACCATGCGCGAAGTTCTCGGCCTACCCGACTACGTCCAGCCCCTCACCCTTATCCCTGTGGGCATTCCCCGTGGCGGCGAAAAACCGAAGGAGAAGTGGAACCCTGCCCGCCTCCACTGGGAGCGCTACCGCGAAGCCCAGGGCGCCGAACCCGAAAAAAGAGCCGCAGCTCACGAGTAATCGCGGACTGGCCCC
>CAYXOW010000004.1:4922-5806 GCA_964466815.1 uncultured Treponema sp. | reverse complement strand
TATCTCCCGCCCAAGCCCCGCTTTGGCTGCTTCCATCAAAGTCTCCGAAATAGTTGGATGGGCATGCACGAGCTCCGCGACATCGTCGAGAGTGAGCCCTGCTTTCGAGGCGAGCAACATTTCATGGATTGAATCCGCAGCCCCTCTGCCCACTACGGAAGCCCCAAGGATAGTGTGGGTTTCAGGATCAAACAGAATCTTGACCTGCCCCTCGACAGCTTCTTCGGCGACCGCCCGGCCGTTGCCGCGGTAGGGGAAGCGAGCCACCGCATAGCGCGCACCATTCTCTTTCGCCGCAGCTTCGGAAAGACCAAAAGAGGCCACCTCAGGCTCGCAGTACACCGCGCTGGGCACATGGAGTCTGTCGAGCGTCGTCTCGCGCGGATTCGGCGCGCCCTTGAGTAGATGCGCCACGCGCTCAGCTACAATTTCGCCCGCCTTCGAAGCGGTGTGCGCAAGCTGAGGGTATGTCGTGATATCGCCGACCGCATAAATTCCCGCAATAGAAGTTTCGTGGTAATCGCCGGTCACAATAAATCCACGCTCGGTTTGCACGCCAAGCTCGTCGAGCCCAAGTCCTTCGGTGTTGACCGAACGCCCCACAGAGACAAGCGCTGCATCGACTTCCACGTCGAGTGGCGCACCGTTATTGTCGACCAGGTGCACGATCACACTGTCGCCCTTCACTTCAGCGCCATTGGCTTTGGCGCCTGTGTAGATGACGACTCCGCGAGCGCGGAACTCTTTCTCCACGATTTTCGAAGCTTCTTCATCTTCCAAAGGAAGAACCCGGGGCAAAAGCTCTCCAATCGTCACCTGCACCCCAAACGAGTTCATCACATACGCAAATTCCATTCCGATCGCGCCGGCACCTAGTATGAATA
>CAYXOW010000004.1:4194-4865 GCA_964466815.1 uncultured Treponema sp. | reverse complement strand
CGGTCGACGAAAAAATCCTCTTCTCGTCGAACATGAAGCCCGGAATGAGTCGAGGCCTGGAACCTGTGGCGAGAAGGATGGAGGAGGCTTCGAGACGAATGGCCTCATTCGGCGTCTCCACTTCGACGATGCCTGCTCCCAAAAGGCGCGCTGTACCCTGTATGAGATCGACTTTATTCTTTTTTAAAAGGTAATTTACACCTTTGGAGAGTCGTTCGGCAGCGGTGCGCGACGCCTTCCACACAGTCTCATAGTCGAATGCGGAGAGATCCAGCCTCGCGCCGCACTTTTCAAAAAACTTTTTCCCTTCCGAGAACAATCGGGCCTGATGAATGAGCGATTTAGAAGGGATACACCCTATATTGAGGCACACGCCTCCTACAGCTCCTTTTTCGATCACCGCTGTGGAAAGCCCAAGCTGTGCGGCGCGAATCGCCGCGACATAGCCTCCCGGGCCAGATCCGATTACGACAAAATCGTACTGTTTGTTTCCCATGTTTCTCTCCTGCCTTATCTCCACAACATTTTGTTCATTATATCGAACTATAACCTTCCCGTCCCGGCTATCCTGTAAAAAGTATATTCTTACTCGCCGATTTTTTATTGTAGTATCAATGCTCGTTTTCCATAGCTTTGTAAACCGAAAAATCGAAATTCACCCCCCGGAACTG
>CAYXOW010000004.1:0-4147 GCA_964466815.1 uncultured Treponema sp. | reverse complement strand
CGAGCGCCACTACACTCTCAACTTTCCCTTCTTGCACTCTTACGATAGCTTTAGCCTTTCCATTCGAAACGATAAACGAGAACGGCGGGCTCCGATCGAGAATCCACTCCCTTGATCCAAATTCTTTTTTTAAGCCTTCATACTCATCCTCCTCGATGCAGAGATCGATCTCATCGTTGAGCACTTCAGGGTCAAAGCGCGTCCTGGCTTCTCTCGAGGAATCGGATGAACTCCAGATGCTCGCAAGATCCAACACCCGTGGAGTCATTCCCGCGAGCTCCTTCGAAACCACCTCGATCACCGCGTCGGTGGTGATCGAGGCGATAAGGCTGGAAATATTGATGGGTTGAGCGGGCACCGAGGCGATCGAAGAATCCTCGAAGACATCGATACCGCCGAGCGATGCCGTAAGCGCTTCGATATCCGTGTGCACAAGAAGTGTACCGTGGTGGAGCACATTGTGCGTGCCGAATCGCCTCGCCGTACCGGAAATCTTCCCCACAGATTCTCCGCGCCCCATCGCCATAAAAAGCCCACCCCTGGCGCCTGGAAAAGCGTGAATCCCCAAATTTTCGAGCGCCTTCGCGATCATTTCAAGCTCTTCGTCCTGCGAATGGAGGGCACGGGGCACAATGAGCGCCCAGTTTACGTTTCCCTCATCATGGTACACTGCACCGCCACCGGATACACGGCGGTACACCGGAGTCGCACACGTGGGCGAAACTTCTCTCCAGTAGTTCTGATTGCGGCCAATGATCACTGACGGTCTGTTTATATAGAGCAAGAGGGTCGCGTCTTGTGTGCGCAACGAGTTTACTAAGCACTCCTCAAAGGCAATCACATCGAGCGGGCTGTGGGCCAATACTTTATATGATCGTGAAATCAACTGCATGCCAGAAAATATAGCACATATGCAATGAAATATAAAAAGGGCCACATCCATTAAGAAGTGGCCCTTTTACGCAATCCGTCGTGCGGATTAATCCGTTTTGCGGATTAATCCGTATTACGGATTATAGATTACTTCGCGGCAAATCCGGCGTTCTGAAGTGCGGTCTGGAGCTCGTCGAGGGTGGCCTTAACTGCGGTGAGCTGTTCTTTAGCACCGGCGTAATCCTGAGAGTCGTTCGCAGCCTTGGCGGTGGTAATTGCCTGACCAGCAGCAGCGACTTTCGCATTTACATCCTTCACATTGAGCTTAGCCTTGGCTGCCTTCTTGGCATCCTTGCTCGCGGCGGCGGCGAGAGCCTGCACTGTGGCATACTCAGTATCTGTATCGGTGATGAGCTGGGCAACATCATTCTTTGCCTGATCCATACCGGTCACAGCGGCTGCTTTTGCCTTGGCGGCCGCATCGGCGAGAGCTTTAATCAGATCGTTCGCCTGCTTATAGGACTTGCCAGAGGTCTTGGCATCCTGGGCGGCGAGCTCCGCGTCGAGTGCAGCCTTAGCATCCTGAGCGGCCTTGAAGGCATCAGGAGCATACACATCAGCTTTGGCGTTCTGGGCATCGGCAAACGCAGCATTGGCCGCATCGAGATCCTTCTGGGCAAGCTTCGGCGCGCAGGAGAACAGCAACAGCGCGACGAGAACAGCACCGATTACCTTAACCAGCTTCATAAAATCCTCCAAAAAGGAACACAAAGGACAGAGCTAGCGCTCCAACGAAGCGCCGCATCTGTTCTCATGTGCGAGATTCTATTGTTCTATGTAAAATATGTCAAGATATGCAAAATATGGGTAATTTTTCTTAAATTATTGCCCCACAAAGCAATATTGCAAAATTAGAGACCGACCGCAAAATTTGGTGAACCTTTCTTTGTTTTTCAGCCCTGTGGGATTACTTTCATCGCGAGAAAAGATGCGCGGCCCGAGGGTTGTAGCGCAACGAAACCGCGTCTCCCGGGCGCCAGAACCCCACATCGACTGGATCGTGCGACACAGCCAAGACAGGTCGATCGAGTGAAGCATCAATCTCATATTCAACCGTAGAACCAAGGTACACCGACTTCTCGATTACACCACGCGCGAACAGCATACGCTCGGTCGAACGTGGTGCATTCGGCGCGCCATGGACATGAAAAATTTCCGCCGACAGGCCTGTGCCAGATTTTTGAACCGCACCTGAGATTTCATTCGAGCCGGCTCCACTCTCCCCCACATCTTTCTCAACCAAGAGCGATTCGGGGCGGAGCATGAGAAAAGCGTTCTTCCCAACCGCGACACCCGACGCCGCCGACGCCGCTTCATGCCTCCGCCCCTGTGCATCGATCGCGACACAGCCTTGTTCAGTGAGCTCCTCGACCATAACCGGCAACAGATTGACCCTGCCGATAAAGTCCGCGACAAACTGATTCTCGGGGCGAGAGTAGATTTCGAAGGGAGTACCGACCTGCATGATACTTCCTCGGTTCATCACTACGATCCTATCGGAGACGGTCATCGCCTCAGCCTGATCGTGCGTGACATAGATGCTCGTAATTTTATAATTTTGCTGTATCCTCCGAATTTCGACACGCATTTGCTCACGCAGTTTCGCGTCGAGATTCGAAAGCGGTTCGTCGAAGAGGAGCACGCTCGGACGGTTGACGATTGCGCGGGCCAGGGCCACGCGCTGCTGCTGGCCACCCGAGAGTTGATCGGGACGCCGTCGCGCGAGTTCTTCGATCCCCATCGCGCTCATGATCTGCTTCACTTCCGCCGCGATTTCCGCTTTGGGTCTCCCTCTCAGTTCAAGGCCAAATCCCACATTCTGCTCCACCGACATGTGTGGGAAAATCGCATAGCTCTGGAACACCATCGAGGTGTCGCGCTTGTTGGGAGGATCCATGTTCACATTTTTCGCACCGATATATATTTCTCCAGCGCTCGGGGTCTCGAATCCAGCGATCATCCTCAGCGTCGTTGTCTTGCCGCAGCCCGATGGCCCGAGGAGAGTCACGAACTCGCCCTCCTGTATCTCGAGACTGAAATCCTTCACCGCGACTAGCTTCCCGCCCTCGCGCTCAGGATCGATGAATTCCTTCGTAATATTCACAAGCTTCACACTCATGGACGCTCCTAAAAGTGCAGCATCGAGCCGCCGAATTTTCCATATTGGGCCTTCAACACGATTCTGATGAGGGAAATCGCCAATGCCACGATAAGTACGAGGATGAGACTGTAAGCCGCCGCCGCACCGAGGTTTCCCGACTCAACTTGGGCCATAATGTGTACCGTCATGAGATTCCATCTCGACGAGACGAGGAATATCGCCGCACTCACCGCGGTCATACCCCGCACAAAGGCAAAGACGAGACCGGAGAAAAAGGCCGGCAGTATCATCGGCAGCGTCACCCGCCCAAAAGTCTTCCTCGCATCAGCGCCAAGATTGACGGCAGCCTCCTCGATCGATGGGTCGATCGACGAGAGAATAGCTTTCCCTGACTCGATCCCCACAGGGATGTACCTGAAAATGAAATTGAGAAGCAGAATCGCAAGCGTGCCTGTGAGCACCAGCGGCCGGTGATTGAAGGCAAGAATGTAGCCGATACCGATTACGGTGCCCGGCACCGCAAAACTCAGCATGCTCACCGACTCGACAAAACGTCTGCCCGGAAAGCGCACGCGCATCACGAGGTACGCGATCACCATCCCTAAAAGACCTGCGAAGGGCGTCGCCGTACCCGCAATTACGAGCGTGTCGCGCACCGCCCTGAACCCCACACCGAACACGAACTTGAAGTGATCGAGCGTCGGGCGGTGATCGAAGCCCCACACCTTGGCGAAGGCCCCCACGATGATCGAAAAGTAAATCAGCGCCACGATGAGCGCGACGACGGCGCATACCACAAAGAGCGCAACACGCGCCCCAGGGCTTACTATCTGCGTTGTGGACTGCTGGGGTTTTCCTGTCACTGTCGTGTACTTGCGCCGACTCACAAGCCAGCGCTGCAGGTAGAACGCGATCAGCGAGGGCACAAGGAGAAGAATCGAGATCGCCGCGCCCTTCGGCAGATCGTACATGCCGACAATCTCGAGATACGCTTGCACCGACAGAATCGGAAATTTGCTCCCCGCGAGAATGAGTGGGTTTCCGAAATCGGCCAGCGTCTCGACAAAGAGTAATAGAATCGAGCTTGCGATCCCCGGGAAAGCCAGCGGCAAT
>CAYXOW010000003.1:24465-37718 GCA_964466815.1 uncultured Treponema sp. | reverse complement strand
AACAATCCGCTCCCTCGCTATCCTGGCTATCTTGATTGCGACGGGGTTTTCGCTGTTTTTTATCCTGCAATTCGAGCATTTCGCCTATCCCGAAACGCCCGGCTTCATCCGAGCTATCGGGGATGCGCTTACTTTTTTGCCCCCACTGACGGGTTTCACGCCGCAGCCTAATGCGGCAGCTATGTTCCTGGGCGCGTTTGTGCCCATCGGGATTGGACTGGCGCTCTCCAGCGAGGAGGGTTTCTCAAAAGGGTTCTGGTACTTCTGCACGGCGCTGCTGCTGCTGGCAGTGCTGCTGACCGCATCACGTGGGGCATGGGCGGCTCTGGGGGTGGTGGCGCTCATGGCTGTCCTCATCTTCATCGCCGAGGGGACGGAAATTCCCTTGTGGATGCTGTTGGGCGGCGGGCTTGTCCTGGTGGAATCGAAGCGCGAGATAGTATTTTCCATCGGAGCCATCGGCCGCATACCAGTCGATCTTATTCTGCTGGTTGACGAATTTTTCAGTAGCGAAGCCGAGCCGGGCGAGCTGCTCCGACCTCGAATCGCCGGATTCTCCCGCGGCTACCTCGATGGGTAGCACAATCGTTACGGTTCGGTGATCGAGCGCCTGGTCCCACTCCACAGGTGCCCAATGAAAGTAGAAGAGCTTCTCGCCGCCAGCCGCTTCCGTCAGCCCGACCATGCCCACCGCCGCGAGATCGGCTCCATAGGTGAGCACCCAGGTCGAGGTGCCCGATGTTCGTTTTCCCTTTGCAAGATTTACGTCCCACCTGCTTCCGGAGCGCGAAATGTCGAGCGGTTGCCTCGTCCCATCGGGCAGATCGGCCCAGCATCGCTGCGAATCCCAGACCATCGGTGCTTTTTCGCCCTCGAAGTAGAAACCACCCATCGTGCCCGAACTCACATTCCAGACGATCGAGTTCTGAACTACTGCCTTTCCATCGCTGTGCAGCGTGAGAAATACTTCGACGGACTGCGCCTTCGCTTCAAGTGCGCCGAGACCCTGTACAAGTGCGGCGATCAATAGCGCCGCGATCAAGGTTCTGGACCTCTTCATTCTTCAAGCTCCTGTCGACTTTCCATAGTGTCGAGTGTCGTGTGATTTCCTTCGATGCCGCCCTGCGGCAGCGCGAGTCGTTCTTCTATTGTGTGCGTCGCTCCGTCCAGGAGGGTCCGGGCTCTCTGCGCGACATCGGCGCCTGTATCTTCTCCGCGGCGCGAACTTCGCGAACCGCCCGAACCGATCATACCTTCGATGCGCGCGCCATCCACAATCTTCATGTACTCGTTCACCACTTCCGAAGCCTGCTCGATGGCATCCTCGATATACGGATCGCGAGAGCCTCCCTTAGCGCAAGCATCGAGGTAGAGACCCGATGTGAGCACGATTCTATCGATCGAAGTTTTCAGTGCGGGATCCTCAACGCGGAGAAGCGCAAGGCGTTTTCTGAGCGCGGCCGCATGAGCGAGCTTCTCTGTGTCACGCTCAACGCGCTCACGGTCTTGCTCGGCGAGAATCGCCTTCGCTCCGGATTTGGAGCTAAGAAGAGCTATCAGTTCTCCTCCGGAGACAAGCGCAAAGAGCGGCAGGGCGACGAGCACGGGCACCACCCCAAAAAGCGCTGCCCCTCCTGCGAGAATGGCATTTACAGCGACGAGACTGAACGCCAGTGGAGATTTGAGGAATTTTTTTACAAATTCATTCATTCGATCCGTCCGCTGTTTGGCCTGGTATAGTGCATATTATACGTTATTTTATCGATTTCAGGTCGAGGATATGTAAAAAAAGGAGCCCCGGCTCAAGAAACTCTCGGGCCGGGGACAAGAAGGAGGCTCTATGACTATTCGATAATCATAGCTTAAACAAAAGTTCCTCGTAGCTCGGGAATGGCCACGCGTCCTTTGCGACGAGCTTTTCCAGACTATCCACTTTATTCCGTACCGGGGCCATCTGCGCGACGACCTTTTCACGATAGGCCTTCGCCTGCGTAAAGGCATCTTCAATTCCCTGGGCTTCTTCCAGAACCTTTTCAAGCTTGTCGGTCTCTTCGTAGAGCTCGCTCGTGAGCTCCGCAATCCTCTTCGCGCGCTTTGCTTGCGGAGTGCTCACCGCACCGAGGGCCGCGAGTGCGGCCGCGTCTCTTGCGAGCGAGCCGGCGTAGGCGGTTACGGCAGGGAAAATCTGACGACGGGCCATCTCGATCATTACACCCGCCTCGATATTGATCTGCTTGGAGTAGCGTTCGAGGTAGATGTGGTAGCGGCTTTCCATCTCTTCGCGGGAGAGCACCTTGTGCGCCTCGAACATATCGGTGATTTCCTTCTGCGTGATCACCTGGAGCGAGTCGACCGTCGCGCGGATATTGGGCAAACCTCGGCGCTCGGCTTCGCGCACCCACTCCTCCGAGTAGTTGTTGCCATTGAATACGACGCGCCTGTGGTTGCTGTAGGATTCCTTAATGATGGACTGAATTGCCGCGTTCTTGTCGGTCGCCTTTTCGAGTTCGTCTGCGAATTCGGACAGCACTTGCGCGACGGCGACATTGAGATAGGTGTTCGGCGTAGCGATCGACTGCGACGAGCCCACCATGCGGAATTCGAATTTATTACCGGTAAAAGCGAAGGGGCTCGTGCGGTTGCGGTCGGACACATCCTTGGGGAGCGAGGGTAGCGAAGTGACGCCGAGTTTGATCTTTGCGCCGTTTGCCGAGCCGTTCGATGTCTTTCCTTCCGCAATGTTGTCGAAAATTTCCGAAAGCTGACTGCCCAGATACACGGAGATGATCGCCGGAGGAGCCTCGTTCGCGCCGAGGCGGTGATCGTTTCCGGCTGTTGCCGTGGACGATCTGAGAAGAAGGGCGTAGCGGTCCACCGCCTCGATAACCGCGGCGGTGAAGAGTAAAAAGCGCGCGTTCGACTCGGGGTTTTCGCCTGGATCGAGAAGGTTCACACCATCGTCGGTGGCCATCGACCAGTTATTGTGCTTGCCGGAGCCGTTTACGCCCGCGAAGGGCTTCTCGTGGAGGAGCGCTTCCATACCATTTCTGCGCGCAACTTTCTTGATCGTCTCCATGACGAGCTGATTTCCGTCTGCCGCGACATTCGTAGTGGCAAAAATCGGAGCCAACTCGTACTGATTCGGAGCGACTTCATTGTGTTGCGTTTTCGCCGAAACGCCGATCTTCCACAACTCGATATTCACTTCGCGCATGAAGGCCGCGACGCGCTCGTTGATCGCACCGTAGTAGTGATCTTCGAGCTCCTGTCCTTTGGCGGGCATGGAACCGAACACTGTCCTGCCGGTAAGGAGCAGGTCCGAACGCTGATCGAAGTATTTCTGATCGACGAGGAAATACTCCTGTTCAGGGCCGACGGTGGTAACGACGCGTTTTGCGGTAGTGTTGCCGAGCGCGCGGAGCACACGCATCGCTTGTCGATTGAGCGCGTCCATGGAACGTAGGAGCGGTACTTTTTTGTCGAGCGCATGGCCGTAGTAGCTGATGAACGCGGTGGGGATGCAGAGAGTGGTGCCGGTCGGGTCTTGATTGAGGAATGCTGGGCTCGTCACGTCCCAGGCGGTGTAGCCGCGCGCCTCGAAAGTGGCACGCAGTCCGCCGGAGGGGAAGCTCGAGGCATCGGGCTCGCCCTTAATGAGCTCTTTGCCGGAGAACTCCATGAGCACCTTGCCGTCGGACGTCGGTGATATAAAGGAGTCGTGCTTTTCGGCGGTGAGCCCCGTCAGCGGCTGGAACCAATGCGTAAAGTGGGTTGCGCCTTTTTCCAGCGCCCAATCGCGCATGGAGGCGGCGACCACCTCGGCTACCTCAAGCGTGAGTTCCTTTTCGCCTGCCTGTACTGCAAGAATTTCCTTGTAGATATTCTTGGGCAGACGCTCGCGCATTACGGCGTTGGAAAAACTATTGCTGCCGTAAAGGCTCGACACAGGATGTTCGACGAGATCGAACGTCTCTTTCATCGTATTCATAATTGCTCCTCTTCACAAACGACATGACTGGAGATACCGGCCTATTGAGTATTAGGAATTTATTATGCAAAAAATATGCCAAAGTTGGGCATATCAGTTGAAAATGTGGATGGCGGTCATGAAAGGTGACGAATGAGGGTGACGGTTGATAATTGTTAAATATTATAGAGTAAAGAATAAAAAAATCACTACGAATTTGAGATACGAATCGCGCTCTCTACATGCAGACCGAACATTAAAAAGTAATATGTGCGCGGAGTCTTACATAAATGTATGAAATATAAGCAACCAACATAAATGTAGGATGCTGTTATAAAGCGATTACTTCTTTGTCGACCTGTAGAGCCGCCAGTCTATGCCGTACTGGTGGATGCGCAGACCCATCTGTCGTTCGGTGATGCCGAGTTGCCTCGCAGCTGCCGCCATGTTGCCGCCGGTGATCTTCAACACCTCGACGATGAGCTCCTTTTCGAGCCTGGAGAGAGCAGCCCCAAGTGTGGTGGTGGGCTCGGTGTGCGTCGATTGGGCGGACTGAAGGCTCGGCGGCATGTGGTACGAGTGAATTACCATGTCGGTGGACAGAATCACCGCGCGCTCGATGCAGTTCTCGAGCTCGCGGATGTTACCGGGCCAGTGATAGCTCGTTAGGAGATCGAGGGCGGGACTCGATATCCGCTTGATCGGTTTTCCATGCTTCTCGGCGTATTTTTCCACAAAGTAGTCAGCGAGCAGTACAATGTCGCTCTTTCTCTCCCTGAGCGGCGGCAAATGGA
The DNA here is from genome assembly GCA_964466815.1 of uncultured Treponema sp. Classification (GTDB taxonomy): domain Bacteria; phylum Spirochaetota; class Spirochaetia; order Treponematales; family Rectinemataceae; genus Rectinema. The sequence goes on along the minus strand of CAYXOW010000003.1, from coordinate 32,957 downwards.
TGGGAAAGACATTGAGGCGGTAGTAGAGATCCTCGCGGAAGGCGCCATCCTTCACTTCTTGTTCGAGCTTGCGGTTCGTCGCGCTGATGAGCCGCACGTCCACTTTTATCGGTTGATTCCCGCCGACGCGCTCGATCTCTCTCTCCTGCAGAACGCGGAGAAGCTTGACCTGAATTTGCGGCGAGAGGTCTCCGATCTCGTCGAGAAAGAGCGTGCCGCCGTGTGCGAGTTCGAAGCGGCCTTTTCGCTGGGCAAGCGCGCCGGTAAATGCTCCCTTCTCGTGACCGAAGAGTTCGCTCTCGATGACGGATTCGGGAAGCGCGGCGCAGTTGACCTTCACCATAATCTTGTCGGCGCGCTTGGAGAGGCGGTGGATCTCCTGCGCTACGAGCTCTTTTCCGGTGCCGCTCTCTCCGGTGATAAGGACAGTGGCGTTGCTGGGCGCGACCTGCGATATGAGCTCGTATACCCCCTTCATCGGCGTGCTCGTGCCGACAATCGGCGAGCCCGCGTGCACATATTTTGAAGCGTCCGGCTGGAAGCTCTGACCTGTGTCACCGCTCAGCAACTCTTTTCGCAGTCGGTACTGCTCTTCGAGAATGCGCTCTCGTAGTTTCGCCGAGTCCGCAATAATCGAGGCGACCTGCTCAAGGAAGGTCTTGTCCCACTGCATCCAGATTTCGCGCTGCGGATCGACAATGCGGCGCTCTGCGCTCAGCGTCCCTATAATCGATCCACTCGCTAAAATAGGAATACAGTAGCAGGCGAGACCTTCCAGATCTTCCTTTGCGCGTTCACCTGTGCGGTTTAAAAATCGGGGTTCTTCGGCGAGATTGGGGACAATCACCGGAAGTCCACTCTCAAACACCTTACCGATGAGTCCCTCTCCGAGCCGGTACACCCCACGCTGCTTTTCCTCAGCCGAAAGCCCGTTCGCTTCTTCGATTTTCAGCGTTCCAGAACTTCGCTCGAGCAGGGTCACCATGCCGCGCACAAGACCTGCCCGCACTTCAAGGAGCGAGAGAAGAGGGGCAAGAGAGCTTTTCAACTCGACATGTTTATCCAGAGTACGGGCGATGTCCAAGAGGAGGCGCAGCGTTTCATTCTCGTCGGGGATGCTGACGGCGTTCATGATGCATGATACTACAAAAATGTAGGAAAGGGCAAGAATTGATGAGCACACGTGTCAAGGTGTAAGGGATAACTCGCGCACCGCCCATATACACTGATTGACAGATTCGCATAAACCTAGAACAATTTGATTCCGATAATAAAGTTAGTGTAAAATGGAGGGAATACATGAAAAAGAGATTTGGTGGGGCATTGAGCATCGCGCTCGTCGGTATCGCCCTAATAGTCGCGCTCGCTGCGTGCGAGATCAACGGACCGATTGCGGGGTCAAGCGGGACCGCGAAAGCAACCGTAAAAGCTTCCATTGCCGCTCAAAGTCGTAGGAACCGCCGGCATAGGCGCTGAAGCGTTCTTCTTTGAATTCGACATGAGCGGAACGCAGAAGTTCGCGCGCGCCTTTGTTCCGGTTTCGCCGGATGGATTCCTTAAAAATGGAAAGATCCTCTATAAGAAAGAACGCTACGCGCTGAAGAATTTCGTGTACGACCCCGCATCCGGGTATCTGCAGGGCTCGACAGCCACAGTTGCGGGAGTATCGTATTTCTTTGCCGGACAATATTCTGATCAGTCCGGATTTATCGGGAATATCGTCAGAATCGTGAATGGTGTATCGAATGGAGAAAGAACCGATCTATTCCACGGGTATCCAATATTCAATGGCCAAGACGCCGACAACTATATTGGAATCGCTTCCTTTGATTTTTATTCCGATACCCTGGCTTTGATCTTTAATGCCGTGATTGACAAAAGCGATGGCAGTATTCGTGGCAGCTGGTGCGAGACGAAGCCTGCGAGCCAAACGACAGGAGCAGCATTTAATATCCACGGTTATGTCTTTGGAACGCGGAATAACACCGAGAATTCAGTTTCATTCCAGGGATCGTATTTGCCGGGCATAGGCTATGAGAATCTATTGGGCGCGCTGAACGCCACAGGCACAGGAACCTATAAAAATGCCGGCGAAAAGCTGATCAATGGTAAATTTGTGATTGACTGGAATGGAGTACCATTACATTCCGATTTTGTCGCGGAGCGTGTCGAAAACTGAGCCTTCGCGTGCGTGGTTCTCAAGAGGGTGCGCCCCCGCCGGATGGCGGGGGCGCACTATTTTTAGAAATTGGTGCCAAGCTATTGAATGTCGCGGCCGCCTTCAGTACCCCAGATAATCCCGTTTCTTCCACAAGTGTTGGATGACGAATTTCTCGCCCTTCGAGTCCCTGGATTTTACTAGATCGATGATGTGCCAGTGTTCGTCCTGGGTCTTGCGGGCGATCTCAGGGTTCATGGTCTGAAGAAAGAGGTGCGAAGATTTTAGACTGAGGCGTTCGAAGCATTTTTCAAGCAACTCGTTGCCCGAGAGTCGAACAAATTCCTTGTGGTATTTGAAGTGGAGGTCGGCGTAGGTACCCATATCGATTTGCGGAGAGGCGATTATGTCATCCATTTTTTTATTGAGTGCTTCGAGCTGTGATGCGTCGGCGCCGCGCTCGATTGCGAGTCTGAAGGCGAGGCCTTCGAGGTACGCCCGTACTTCGATAAGGTCGCGATAGTTTTTGCCCGAGTAGAGGCGGACATAGCTGCCGGATTTGGGTTTAACGACGATGAGGCCATCCTGTTCGAGCCGTTTGAAGCTTTCACGAATAGGTGTGCGGGAGCAGTCGAATTCTTTGGCGAGCGCGTTTTCGGATAATTTTTGTCCAGCGAAATAATACTCACTCAGTATTCGCTTTCGAAGCACCGAGTACAATTCTTCGACATTTTTAGCTTTATCGATCATGAATGTATGGTTTGAATTGTTCAGGGAGCGCCCCCGCACAATCTCAAACCTCCTCCTTTGCAAGCTGGTCAAGCAGCTTGAGTATCATGAGCATGCTCCTTGGGATATGGAAACATACCTTATAATGATTTCCTTTTACAGTATTCGCGATCGATCCATCTCGGTGAAGATAGCCAAACCACTCGCCATAGATCCTGTCTGGGAAATGAGAAAAAGTATAGTCGTGAATTGTCTCGAACCAGCGCTCCCAACGGCGATCCTTCGTAACAGTATAGGCTGTGAGTGTGGCGATAAGTGCTTCGCAGTGCGGCCACCAATATTTCATGTCCCACTCGACCTGCACGGGTTGCCTCCCTTCGATATCCAGGAAAGAAAAGAGGCCACCATATTCAGTGTCCCAGCCGCGCTCGAGGGACCATGAGAGGATTTCGATCGCCTGTTTCATAAGCTCGGAATTTTGAGTATAACGAGCTTCATTCATAAGGAACCAGGAAGTCTCGATGGCGTGTCCAGGATTGATGGTTCGACCCTCGGGGCCTTCGGTCATTTCGCCATTCAGTCCCGTTGTTTCGAGCAGCGCTGTCAATTCGGGTTTAACAAAGTATCGGAAAAGCTCATCCACTCGCTCTGCGATTCTTTTTGTATAAACTTCAGTGTGGTCTGGGTCAATATCTCTAAGAATTTGAAATACATTTATCATAATCATCGTGTCGGAGTGCCCGCGCATAGGGCGCAATTCAGGATTCACTTTGGGCTCAAGCTTTCCTCGGAACCGATTGTAGACTTGGAGGGTGTCGAGAGCCTTTTCGAGATATGAATGGTCGCCGGATGCTTTAGAGTATTCAGCTAGGCCAATTATCGCAAAAGCCTCGGAGAAGAGATATCGGCGTAGCACGAGTGGGCTACCTTTCCGATCGAGCTCAAAGTACGCACGGCCATTGGGACCTGCTAGAACCTTATCCCTTGTAAAATCCGCACAGGATCTGGCGGCCTCAAGATACTCTTTTCGGGGTTGAAATTGGTTGTAGAGTGCTGAAAAGATCCATGCAGCGCGTCCTTGAGCCCAACCACCTTTGTCGGTGGAGAGTGGATTGCCCAGACGGTCGAGAAAGTCGAGGAGACCGCCATTCTCTGCGTCGATTCCGTGCTCAATCCAAAAAGGTGCTACATCGAACGTCAATTCTCTATAGTAAAAATCGCGTAGGGATCGAAGTCTAGATTCTGTCATGATTGCGTCCTTTTCATCAGGGTATCAGATTAAATCTCTCGCTTCTATTCCGTTTTTCATGTATACTACATCAATATTTTTAAACTGTCAATTAAAAAAGTAGACTCATGGGAATTCTTTAGCATTCAATAAAACATGGATGGTTAAAATATGTTTAATATTTTATATTTTAACAAAATAAAAATCTTTTATGAATCTATAACATTTCAAATGTTAACAATATAAATACTAAGTCATTGGGATGTATATTCAAAACTTGTATTCATGGTAATTATAAAAATATAGAAGAAGTATGCAATTTACTCTTGACAGCTCAGAAATCAGGATCGATGATATATCGGGACGCGCAGACTGTGCGAATCGGAAGATTCATGTCTGGCGGCGAGTGCCCGCTACGACTATTAGAATTCGTAAGGAGGTTTTCATGAAAAAGAGTCGAATCGCCCTAGCGGCGATGATTCTGCTCGCGGTTGCGGGAACGGTCTTTGCGGCGGACAACGCCCTCTATCTGTTCCAGCCCACGACAGGCACCACGATCACGACAAAGCTCGACCAGCCGTGGGTCAACCGAGGAGATTTATGGAAGGTACTCATGTTCCGCAGTCTCTTTCTTCCCGATCCGACCCTGACGACGGTATCGCCGGATCTTGCTTCGGGATACCAGATTTCTCCGGATGGACTCACCTATACCTTTGTCATGAAAAAGGGACCAACGTGGCACGATGGTGTTCCGGTCACGGCGGATGATGTGGTGTTCAGTATCCAGACCGCCCTCAAGGCAGCCCAAGTTAACGCGATCTATACTGGCGTATTTTCGCATATCGTGGGAGCCTCGGACTATGTCGCGGGCAAGAATTCTTCACTCCCCGGACTTTCCGCCAATGGCGATGTGGTTACGATGAAGCTCGACACGAAGGTCGGCAATGCCATCAATGTGCTCGGCCAGTTCGCGATCATGCCGAAGCATCTTCTTAAAGACGTCAACCCGCTTGAGTTCCAAAACGCGTCGTTCTGGACGCATCCCATCGGCAACGGCATGTACAAGCTGCAGGAGTTCAACCCGGGTAACTACGCGGTATTTGTTCCCTACGACAAGTATGACGGTCCCAAGCCGAAGATCCCCAGAATCATTCTGACCGCCATGACGGACCCCATTACCGCTGCTCAATCCGGAAAGCTCGATCTCTACAACACGAATGCCACAGATCAGATCTCAGAGCTCAATAAGATCAAAGGTTTCACCTCATATCCGGTAGATATCACGTTCTATCGCTACTTCGTGATCAATATCAAAGACGCGAATGGAGTTCCGAATAAAGCTATGGCCGATGTGCGGGTGCGCAAGGCCCTCATGTACGCCATCGACTTCAAGGCGCTCGGCGATGGACTGTATCCAGGGCTTGTAAGGCAGATTTATACCGGCGTGCCGACCACGTTCTCCGCGTATGACAAGGGCGCTGAGCAATACAGCTACAATCCAGAAAAGGCGAAACAGCTGCTTAAGGATGCGAACTTTGATTTCAGCAAGACACTCAGATTGCGCTTCTACTACGGCGATCAGACATCAATTAACTTCATGGCGGCAGTCGCGCAGTATCTTGCGCAGGTTGGCATCAAGACCGATGTGCAGAAATTTCAGGGAGACGCGACCACCGAACTCTACAAGGTCAGGGATTACGACATCGCGCTCAAGGGCCTCTCCGCATTCGGATTCGAGGAATGGTACGGTGAGTACGCAACCGACAATTCGAACTTCGTCAATATCCTTGGCAAAGATGGATACTTTGACGCGAAGGTGAATGAGCTCCGTGCGACCACCGATCCCGCGAAGCGCGCGCAGATCCTTCTCGACCTGCAGCAGCTTGAGCAGAAATATCTTTATAAGCTTCCGATCTACACAATGCAGAACATCTTCTTTGTGAACACCGCCAAGGTGAAGACCGCCGGAGTGTTTGGCAATCCGTGGTTCAACTGGGACTACAAGTTCGCAGATTGGGAGTTGAAGTAATTCTCTGAATCGGACCGTGGTCTATTCTCGTGAGAGGTCATGGCCGCTCTTGGTGGCGGGAAGAGATCGTGAGAACTTCTCGCCACCCTATTGTAAAGGATATTCGGCGCGCTGCGGATGACGCGCCAAGGGATTGTCGAGATGCTTTACTATTTCATGAGAAAACTGCTCGCGATCATACCAATGCTGCTTCTCATAAGTGTAATTGTATTTGTCGCAATACAATTTTCACCCATCGACCCGGTCAACTACCTTGCTTCGCCTGATATGGCGGCCAATTCGCAGAACCTCCAGGCCCTGCGCCAGCTGCTCGGCCTGAACGATCCCATCTATGTGCGGTACATCCGGTGGCTCGGCAACATGCTGCACTGCAACTTTGGGTACAGCATTGTCGACGGCTCTTCGATCGCGAAGCTGATCGCGATGAAGCTTCCCGCGACCTTCGAGATTTCGCTCGCAGCGCTCATAATCTCCACGATTTTCGGCATCGGCATCGGCATACTGTCCGCGATAAAACAGAATACAGCCATCGATTATCTAGGACGGATAATCGGTGTTGTCGGCATATCGATTCCTCAGTTCTTCTTCGGAATAATCCTCATACAGTTTTTTTCGATCAAGCTCGGCTGGCTTCCCGTCGGCGGACGCATCGAGCTGGGATATAAGACCTGGTGGGACCATGTACCCAATATGATTCTGCCGTCTCTCGCGCTCGGCATATCGATGACCGCTGCCCTCCTGAGATACGCGCGCAATTCGATGCTCGACATCATGAGCAAGGATTTTATAAAGACAGCGCGATCGAAGGGCATTCCTGAATGGAAAGTGTACATTAAGCACGCATTCAGGAACGCGCTCGGCCCCACACTGGTCATTCTGGCATTTCGCCTCCCGATCCTCATAGGTGGTTCAGTGATGATCGAGGCGGTTTTTTCCTGGCCAGGCATCGGCGCGATCATTCTCCAGGGTGTTTCGTCGAGCGACTACCCTGTGATCATGATGACTACACTGATGATCGCAGCGGCGATGCTCATAGCAAGCTTCCTCGTCGATCTTATCATGGCGCTTCTCGATCCGCGCATCAGGTTCGAGCGATAGGATGTGTTGGGTATGACTGAACAGAAAATCGTTACATCAAGCTTGGCGCTCCGCAACTGGAAAAAACTCATCCGAAATAGACTCGCGATGATCGGCGTAGTCGTGGCAGTGGTGATGATACTCGCTTCGATTTTCGCGAATATCATTACACCTTATAGCCCGACGAAGATCGATTTTGCCAATATGACCAAGGCGCCGAGCTTGCAGCACCTCATGGGGACCGACAAGATGGGCCGTGATGTTCTTGCGCAAGTTCTCTACGGCGGTCGCGTATCGATCTATGTGAGCGTGGTAGGCGCGGTGCTCGGCTCGGTGGTCGGCATGATCCTCGGGGGCCTCGCTGGCTGGTTTGGAGGAAAAATCGATTCGATACTCGTGAGGACTTCCGAAATTTTCCTAACTTTCCCGAATATGATGCTAGTGCTGATTCTCGTCGCCTTTGTCGGACAGGGCGTGAACAACCTGATCTTCATCTTCTTCATTACAGGCTGGATGACTCCCTTTAGAATGATACGGAACGAGTTTCTCTCGCTTCGCGAGGAAACCTACGTCGAAGTATGCAAGGCCTTCGGCATCTCGGATGTCTCCATCATGTTCAGGCACATTCTGCCCAATACAATCAGCCCAATCGTGGTCGCGACCACCATCAACATCGCTAACTATATTCTTCAGGAAGCAGGCTTGAGTTTTCTCGGCCTCGGCGTTCCGGTCACTATACCGACCTGGGGCAACATCATGAACGCAGCGACATCCATCGATGTCATTCGCAACTATTGGTGGCTTTGGTTATTCCCCGGTCTCGTCATATCTGTTTTTGTGCTCGCGATAAATTTCGCTGGCGATGGCTTACGCGATGTGCTTGATCCTAAGCAATGAGAGGCGAACTGAACATGGAACGAGGAAAGATAATACTTGAGGTTCGCAACTTGAAGACGAATTTTCGAGTAGGTAATGAGGTTATCTCAATTATTCGCGGAGTCTCGTTTTCTGCGCGTCAGGGGGAGACCCTCGCGATCGTGGGAGAGTCCGGCTGCGGAAAGAGCGTTACCGTACACTCGGTGATGGGCCTGCTTCCAAAAAATGGAAAACTTGCGGGCGGTGAAGCGCTTTTTTTTGATGGCGATACGCGCCATGAACTACATAAACTTGAACCATTTGGTAAAGAAATGCGCGCGATTCGCGGGCGCAAGATAGGTATGATCTTTCAAGATCCGATGGCATCGCTCAATCCAGTGTATAAAGTCGGAGAA
>CAYXOW010000003.1:7089-24447 GCA_964466815.1 uncultured Treponema sp. | reverse complement strand
AGGTTGCGGAAAATCTTCTCCAACATTTCAGACTGACAAAGACTGAAGCCAGAGAAAAGATCATTGAAATGTTCGCGAGTCTGGGTATACCCGACCCTGAGCGTCGGATTCTGGATTACCCGCACCAGTTCTCGGGGGGGATGAAACAGCGCGTGATGATCGCGATAGCCATGATATGCAACCCTGATCTGCTCATCGCGGATGAACCGACCACTGCGCTCGACGTCACGATTCAGGCTCAGATCATGGAGCTTATGGAAAAATTGAAACGGGAACAGCAGAAGGCGGTCATTCTGATCACTCACAATATGGGGCTGGTAGCTGAAACCGCGGACGAAGTCGCGGTGATGTATATGGGAAGGATTGTCGAGCGTGGCCGAGTGGAGCGCATATTCCACAACCCCAGCCATCCATACACAAAAGCGCTGCTACGATCGGTGCCTGTACTCGGTCACGGCCGGGCTGAGCGGCTTGAGACTATCCGCGGCTCGACCCCATCGCCAACTGAGTGTGTTACCGGTTGCGAATTCGCCAATCGATGCGATTTCGCGACGGCGAAGTGCAAGACTGGAACCATCCCCGCGTACGAGGTTGAAGACGAGCATCTCGCGCGATGTGTGCTGTTCGAAGAGGCAAAGGAGCTGCCGAATGAGTGACACAGAGCGCTCCGGCGGGCTGCCACACACGAGCGAACCTCAGATGGCCGCGCCCCTCCTCGAAATCAAGAACCTTAAAAAATACTATCCGGTACTCTCCGGTTTTATGCGGAAAACCACGGGCTGGGTCAAAGCGCTCGATGATGTCTCGATCTCGATCCGATCCGGCGAGACTGTAGGCGTGGTCGGCGAATCCGGATGCGGCAAGACCACCTTCGGCAAGACACTCATGATGCTGCAGCATCCGACATCCGGCGAACTTCGTTTTAAATTTGACGATGGGGTCCGCGATCTGGCAAAAATGAGCTCGAAAGATCTCATGCCGTTCCGGAGACGCGTTCAGATGATTTTTCAGGACCCCTTTTCAGCTCTCAATCCATCCAAAAAGATTTTCGATTCATTCGATGAACCATTGCGGGTGCACGGAAACTCCGACGCGAAGAAACGAAAGGATACCATTGTCAAGAATCTCGAAATGGTGAATCTCAATGCCGATTACATGTACCGCTATCCTCACGAGTTCTCGGGAGGGCAACGGCAGCGAATCTGCATAGCGCGGGCGCTCTGCATCGGTCCCGAAATGGTGATCTGCGACGAGCCTGTGTCCGCGCTCGATGTTTCAATCCAGGCTCAGGTGCTCAACCTGATGAAGGACCTGCAGCGTCAGCTGGGATTGACCTATGTGTTCATCGCGCACGACCTGAGTGTCGTGCAGTATATGAGCGACAGGATCATGGTGATGTACCTGGGCAAGGTCGTTGAGATGGCGGATTCTGTCTCGTTGTATCGGGAGCCCAGGCACCCCTATACGGAAGCGCTGCTCTCCGCGGTTCCGATTCCTTCGATCGATGTGAAAAAGAAGCGCATCATACTCGAGGGCGATGTTCCAAGTCCCATCAATAAACCTTCAGGGTGCGCGTTCCGCACGCGCTGCCGGTACGCGATGGAAATCTGCAAGACTCAGGAGCCGGGCTTTGCGCCGATCGCCGAAGATCCTACGCACATGGTAGCCTGCCACCTGCGCGGAGCCGAGCTTGGCGGGGCGGCGGACGGCGGAGCAGGGAGTATTCCTGGCGCCTCGGGCACAACCCGAGAGGGCTCATTATGAACACGACCCAAAAATATCTCTTGCTCGATCGTGGCATCGTGGATGGCCACCGATGCGAAAACACTGCGCTTCGCCTCTGCCCCGCGCGGAAAGAGACACGCGATAGCCCATTGCTGCGAGAAGAATTTTTCTCGGACCCGCCAAGACGTTGTGAAGTTCTCCGCGACCCGGCAACCGGCGCCTTCAGGCTCTACTACACGACATTCGTCAGAGACGACGATTCCGCGCGTACGCCATTATCAGAACGATCGTATCGACACTATCTGCCGTCCTCGGAGAGGATCACCGCCACCTGCTGCGCGACTTCTGCCGATGGCCTTCGCTGGAAGAAACTCGACCTGGGCTTTGCTGAGTTCGAAGGAAGCCTGGCGAATAATATCCTGTTGAAAAATGCTCACGGCACAAGCGTGCTCTACGACGCGGACGATGTCGATCCGGCCAAGCGCTATAAACTCATCACTAAGATGGAATATTCGCGTGGAAACACTTTCATGGGGGTGGCCTTTTCGAGCGATGGTCTCGAATTTGACTCGCCCCGGCCGTGGCCTGCGCACAATCCCGCCGCGGACACGCACAACTATGCCTTCAAGGATCCTCGAACCGGCCGCTATGTGTTGATCACGCGAATCTGGAGAGACGGCTTGCGTATTGCAGCAAAGTCCGAGAGCAACGATTTTCTGAACTGGTCAGAACCGACAGAAGTCGCGCGAGGCCTCGGTTTTGAGAACCAGATATACTCGATGCCTGTTTTTACATCGGCAAACATTTATCTGGGGCTCGCGTCGATCTACCATGAAGGAGATCGTTCTGCGCCGAATTTCGATACTGTCGATCTGACCCTGCTATATTCAACCGATCTTGGACACTTCGACTGGATTGAGCTGGGTGCGAGCCTGATAGAACGAGGGGAAGGCTCATATCCGAATGGGGCTTGGGACTGCGGTTGCGTCTTCGCGAGTCCGCCCATTGAGATCGATGGGAAGCTTTGTATTTACTATATGGGCGGGAATGGTCGCCACACAGATTTCAGAGAGACAGGCCTCGGTCGCGCGTGGATCGAAAAGGATAAGTTCGCTTGCTATTCGGCGAAGGATTGTGCACGTGATGCGGTGCTCACTATGAGGGAAGCGAATTTCTACGGCAACAGGCTGAGACTATTGGCGGACATCGACGATGATGGATGGATACGCTGCGAGCTTTTAGGGAAAGAAGCCGGGGCAAATCCGTACGCGCGTGCGGCAACCAACGAGGCAGTGCTTGATTCTGTCAACTTCACCACCGCCGGCTATAGAACCCCGCAGGCGCCGACGGTCTCGATCCACACATCTGGCTGGAGTGAAATTCGTTTTAACGAGAATAGCCTCTCAAGTTTTGGGAGCTTGCCCTGCGCGCTCAGGTTTACCTTCAGGAACGCACGTCTTTATGCCCTTGAAGGCGACCTATCGATCATCAGAAGAGATTGAATTGTTCAATATTTGAAGAAGAGCAAGGAGAAAACAATGACACTGAACCCCGGCATTTATGCTGCGCAGCTTGTGCCTTACGCTGCGGACGGCGAGGTTTTGGAGAAATCACTCATCGCAATGGTTGAGCGAAATATCACGGTTGGCAAGGTGGACGGCCTCTACATTGGTGGCAGCACCGGTGAAACCTTCCTGAGCGACACATCAGCCAAAAGGAAGGTCTTAGAGTTGGCAGCAGCGACTAATGCCGGTCGCGTTTCGATAATTGCTCAAATTGGTTCGATCAATGTGCGCGAGGCTGAATCGCTGGCACGCTTGGCAGCTACGCTTGGCTATACCGCAATTTCAGCAGTGACTCCCTACTACTACAAATTCAGCTTTCCCGAGATCCGCGATTACTACATTCGCCTCGCTGAGGCTGCGAATCTACCGATGATCGTCTACTCCATCCCCGCCTTTACCGGCACGAGCTTCGACATCGAACAGTCGAGAAAGCTCTTCGAACATCCGCTCATCGCCGGCTTTAAGTACACGAGCGGCGACCTCTTTACCATGGAGAGGCTCATCAATGCCTTCCCTGACCGGATTGTGTTCTCAGGCTACGACGAGCTCCTGCTCTGCGGCCGCGCGCTGGGCGCGTTCGGGGCGATCGGGTCGACTTACAATCTCTTCTCGAAGCTCGCCAAGACCATCTGGAACGAGACCGGTGCCGGCAATCTCGCACTTGCACGTGCAGCACAGGCAAAGCTCAACAGTGCTATACAGGAACTCATCAAGCTGGGGCTCTATCAGGCACTGAAAGAGATTATCGGTCTTTCGGGTATAGATACCGGAACCGTACTGCCTCCATTTGCGCCACTTACCCCAAAGCAAAGAGGACTGGCTCGAACATTGGGCAAAAAGCTTCAAACGCAAGGCTTATTCTGAACAAAGTGTAAAAAAGCCAAGGGCCCTGCCAAAAGGCGGGTCCCTTGCAATTTATGCTATGCCGATCACAAAGATTCCGTGTGTTGTCCACGTCCGCAAGTCATTTCCGATATCGCTCCGAAAAGCGGTGCGATAACGCCATCATCTGCTCGACTTCGAGGCGCATCGACTCTGTGAATTGCCGGGCGTCGGCGCGACGCGAGACAAGGTTGATCGGCAGGCCCTCGAGGCGCAGGGAGTACATCGCGTTGACGGGGTAGAGCTGATACTCGATCACCGAGGCGAGGCCGAGGAATTCCTGGAGCTCGGCGGCGCGCTCCGGCTGATCTTTCCAGTGCTCGCAGAGCCAGACATATAAGTCCGAGTGGAAGTGCGTCATGATCCCCGAGTACCCGGCCCCTCCCGCCTTCAGCGAGTCGAGCAGCGTCGCCGCGTTCGCGTTGAAGAGCTTAAAGTTGCTCCCGCGCGCCGCCTCTATTTTTGCGCGTATATCCGCCATTCGGCAGCTCGTGTCCTTCAAAAAGCCAAAGCGGCCAGTCTTCACGATGAACTTCACAAGATCGGCATTCAAGAGCCGCTTGTAAGGTGCAGGGCACTCGTAGAAACCGAGAATGATCTCGCGGTCGAAGCACTTAAGGAAAAGTTCCAGATTGCGCTTAAACACATCATCGCCCTCATGCCGTCGGGCTAAGCGGTTCGTGACTAGAATGAAAGCGTCGGCGCCCGTGTCGGCCATCATCTTGGCCTCGTCAACCTGATCGTCGAGCAAGTCGGCGACGTGGCCGGATACTAGCACCGGCACTCGACCTCGAACAAATTCGACCGACTTTCGCGCGAGTTCGAGCCGTTCGCGCAAACTCAAATGGAACATCTCGCTCGACTGGCAGACCGCGAAGAGCCCTGCGACACCGCGCTCAATGTGCCATTCGACGAGCGCCTCGAGGGTTGTGTAATCGATGCGGCCGTCTTCGGTGTAGGGAGTGATCATCGTCGGGTAGACACCGTCGGGGATCGTTCCGCTCACTGTTGTCGTATTCATGGTGACCTCACTTATATCCCGCCAATTTCGGGATGAAGAGCACGATATCGGGTATGTAGGTAATGAGAAAAAGCACTGCGACGATGACGAAGATCATCGGCATGATCTCTTTGATGATGGCCTTCAGGGGAGTTCCCGATATACCCGACACGACGAAGAGCAACATGCCGTAGGGCGGCGTGGAGAGCCCAATCATCATGTTGAGCACGACCACCACACCGAAATGCACGAGGTCGATGCCGAGATGGTTGATGATGGGCAACACGATCGGGATGAAGACGAGGGTGATCGCCATGGTGTCGATGAACATTCCGAGCACGAGGAAGACCACGTTGATAATGAGCAGCATAAGGTACTTGTTCTGGGTAATGCTGAGCATGAGATTGGCGACAAAATTCGGTATCTGCTCGATCGTGACGATGTAGGAGAATGCATAGGCGCTTCCGACGAGAAGCGAAAGCGTGCCTGTCGTGCGGACTGTGTTCACGAGAACTTGCTTGAAATCCTTCCAGCCGAAGGCTCTATAGAAGAACACCGATACGAGGAGCGCGTAGAACGCGGCTAAGGCGCCGGCCTCTGTGGGGGTGACCACGCCGGTGTAGATGCCGCCTAGAAGGACGACGACCGAGAAGAGCGCTGGAATCGAGCGCAGCGTCAACTTCCAGAACTCACGGGGCGGCAGTTTATCGCCTTCCGGGTAATTGCGTTTTTTCGCGATGATCGCGGTGTAGATCATGAGTCCGACGCCGATGAGGAGTCCAGGGATCACGCCGCCAAGGAAGAGCGAGCCGATCGAGGCGCTGGAGAGCATGGCGTAGAAGACCATGGGGATGCTCGGCGGGATGATGGGGCCGATGGTGGCGCTCGCCGCCGTAATGGCGCAGGTGTATCCATCGTCGTATCCATGCTCGCGCATCGCCTTGATCTCCATGCTGCCGAGGCCGGACGCGTCGGCGAGCGCCGATCCCGTCATGCCGGAGAAGATGATCGATGCGATGACATTCACATGGCCGAGCGCTCCTTTACGTTTCCCGACAAGCGCGTTCGCGAACGAAAAGATCATGTTCGTCACTTTGCCCGAGTTCATGATTTCGGCCATGAACACAAAGAGCGGTACCGCGATCAGTATGAAGCTCGCGTTCATGTTGGTGAGAAACTGCATAGCGACCATGTCGAGCGAAGCTGCGGGATTTTTCGAGAGCAAAAAGTAGAAAGTGCTCGACATCATCATTCCGGGGGCGATAGGAATGCGGAGAAGGAACACGCACACGAAAGAAAGAAAAAAGACGATGAGGGGGATATTCATTTTGCTCCTCCGTGTGTGGCGATATCCTTCACGATGTCGACGATGAGTCGAACGATCATGTCCGCGAGAAAAATGACGAAGGGGAAATAGGCCCAGTTCATTGGAATGCGGAGAGCATCGGATTTCTTGTATGCCATGAATTGAATGTAGTTCCACGATGGGACGAGGATGATGACAAAGGCGGTGAGCAGCATAAGATTGCCAACAATGCGCATCGCGCGCTGAGTCCTCGGTTTTGCCACGTCGTAGAGCATGGTGAACGCGACGTGCGAACCGGTGCGTTTGGCGTAGAGTCCTCCGAGGAGGGCTGTCCACACGAAGCAGATGAGACTGAGCTCTTCCGGCCAGACCATGGGTTTAAAGAAATATCGCGCTATGATTTGCGACATGAAAGATACGAAGAGCACC
Organism: uncultured Treponema sp.; assembly: GCA_964466815.1. Lineage (GTDB taxonomy): Bacteria > Spirochaetota > Spirochaetia > Treponematales > Rectinemataceae > Rectinema. The sequence continues at coordinate 17,540 of CAYXOW010000003.1, read as the reverse complement.
ACAAACGTGAGCATCGGCATATAGAGCTCGATGCAGTCGAGCAGGAACGTGCCGGTTTTTTTCAGCCAGGTCGGCATAAAGGCTCCTTTGTGCGTAAAAAGAATGCGTTCCCGGCCTAATGTCGATTGTCGATCGGGCCGAGAACTGCGTTGGAACTTATTTTATCTTCTGTATTTCGTCGTAGAGCGCGAGATCCCAGTCTTTCGAAATATCCTTGCTCTCGGTGAGATAAGAATTTTTTGCGTACGCAGCGAAGGCGGCGCGATCCGGATTCTCTATAACCGTGAGGCCCTGCTGGCGGAAGAAGTCGAGAATGTTCTTCTCGTTGTCGAGGTTGGTCTTGTCGCAGAACTGGCGGGCCTTTTCGGCGGCCTGCATGATCCACCCCTGCTGCTCATTCGTAAGGCTCTTCCACTTTTTCTCGTTGATGGACGGCCAGGTCGAGTCGACGACATGGTTCGTGAGGACGATGTACTTCGTGACTTCGTAGAATTTGGCATTTTTGTCGGTGGGGAGAGGATTGTCCTGTCCGTCGACCGCGCCGGTCTTGAGGCCCATGTACACTTCGTTGAAGGCCATCGGGGTGGGGTTGCCGCCAAGCGCCTTGCCCATGGCGATCCAGGTGGGGCTGTTCGGAACACGGAGCTTGACGCCTTTCATCTGTTCAGGTTTGGTAACGGGGCCGACCTTCGCGGTTAAGTTGAGCTGGCGTGTACCAAGGTAATAGGCGACAAGGGGACGAATGCCTGTCTTCTGTGCGACTTCCTCAAAAATCTTTTTCCCGATCGGGCCATTGAAAGTCTTTGTCATCTGGTCGTAGCTCTGGAACGTGTAGGCAGCGCCGAACATCGAGAGATAAGGGATAAATTCGGCGAGCCACTGCGCAGAGGTATACACCATATCGACAGTGCCTTTGCGGATCGCGTCTTGCTCGCCCTGCTGGGTAAAGAGTTTACCTGAATCGTACACATCCACCTGGATTTGGCCACCGGAAAGCTTCTCAACCTCATCCTTGAAGACATACATCGCCTGGGTGTGTGCGTCGCCAGGCACACTGACCGACGTGAACACGAGCTTTACAGGCTTCTGCTGGGCGAATACAGCGGGACTTGCAAGCATAAGCAGCGCCAGCATCGCAAATAATGATTTCTTCATACGGAACCTCCTGTTCGTGACTATCGTTCTAGCCGCGGCCGCGGCTGAATTCCCTGTTTCGGAAGCCGAGTCTGCGCGATATTTCGGTGGTCGCTTCGAGGAGCGCAGGCGTCATCGACTCTATGCGCTCCAGCGTATTTCGCTCGGCTGGTCCTGAAAGGCTCACCGAGGCGAAAACTTCGCCGTGCGCATTGAAGATCGGCGCTCCAACACAGCGTAGATGATCCTCATGTTCGCGATCGTCGATGGCGTAGCTGCGCTCGCGGATTTGCGCGATCTCTGCCCACAGCCGGTCTTCTGTGGTAATCGTGTTTTCGGTAAAGCGCGCCAGTCCGCGCTCGGACACGATTCGGTGAATTTCTTCATCGGGCAAGTAGGCCAAAATCGCCTTGCCGACCGAAGTACAGTAAAGCGGGGCCCGAATGCCGATTACCGAGTAGGTGCGAAGACGCCGCTGCGACTCGATGCAGTCGATGTAGAGCACCTCGTCGCGATCGAGCACCACGAGGTGGACTGTTTCGTCGAACTGAAGATTGAGGCCCTTTAAGAAAGGGGCTGCGATACGGACAAGGTCATGTCCTGTCTGCGCGCAGTAGCCGAGCTCGATGAGCCTGACTCCTAGCGAAAACGTGGTGGAGGGACCATCGCGGTCGAGAATTCGCTCGGCAGTGAGGGTCTCGAGGAGGCTGTGCGCAGTGCTCTTCGCGAGCGAGAGTGTCTTCGCAATATCCGAAAGTGTGCGCTCTTTGCCATCGGAGAGAAGCTCGAGTATCGCGAAGGCCTTATGGACTGAGTTGACTTCTGCCATTTGATTCCTTACAGGTGTCGTTCATATATATGAACGATATTCTTATATATGAATTATCAGCCAGGTTCCGCATTCTGTCAAGGAAAAATTCAAAGATTCAGTTTGACTAATTAGAAATCCGCTTCTATTATGATGCGAGGTTAACTAGCAAAAATCACTTTCCAATTTATTCTCACCATAGGAGGATACTATGCGAAAGGTAATTGTGTGTCTTTTAGCACTCACTCTCGTTGTAAGTGCATTTGCACAGGACAAGACCGGTTGGCCAGATCAACTAAAGTTTATGTCGGGCCCGCCAGGAGGTAACTGGTTTGCGCTCGGTACCGCACTCTCTGAAATGTGGTCGAAAAATGTGCTGCAGACGACTTCTTCTTCCGGTGGCGGTGTATCGAATATTTTGAATGTCGATTCAAGGAAGGCTGATTTTGGCTTTACGGTCGCCTCGTTGCTCGGTGCCGCGATCGCGGGCGAAGAGGATTTTGTCGGGAAATCTGTTAAAAACGCGGTGATAATGGCCAATCTCTATACACAGTACACCTATTTCATCATGAGAAAAGATTTCGCCGAAAAAAATGGGATCAAGAGCGTCGACGATATGATCGAAAAGAACATTCCCGTTCGCTTTGCGACGCTTAAGCCTGGAACTGCGAGCGAATTCGTCATCAAAGCTCTCTTCAAGAAGAGCTATAAGACCGATTACGATCAACTGAAGAAAAAGAAATGGACCTTCGAATTTACTTCCTACGATGGCGGTGCCGATCTTCTGGCAGACAACCATCTCGATTGCTTCGCTTTCTCGGTCGGGAAAGTAGCCAGTGTCGTGATGAACATCGAGAGCAACACGCAGGTCGTGATTCTTCCCGTGGGGCAGAAAGCGCTCGATGCTCTCGCTGCCGCCTACGGCACGACGACATTCACCATAAATCCAGGAACCTATAAATCAGTCACAACCCCGACCAAGACAATCGGCGACTATACCTGCATCGTCGTGCGTAAGGATTTGCCGGATAGCCTGGTGTACGAACTCAATAAGGCCATGTGGGCAAATCGAGACAACCTCGCCATGGCTGTAAGAGATATTGCGGAACTCAATCCGAAGGATGCGCTTTCTGAAGGCCTTCCATCGCACCAAGCCTCAACGCAATTCTGGAAAAGCGTGAAATAAATCAATGTTCTTCCCTTATTAGTTTGCGCCAGAATGGCGCAAACTAATCTCTTTTTTTAATGATTGGTCCTTTCAAATCGGAGCGAATATGAGAAAATTCTCGGGAAAATTAAAAACCATCATATATATATACGTTGTCTCAGTTGGACTTTTTCATATTTACACATCTATTTTTGGCAATTTCGAGGCATATCTGCAGCGGGCACTACACCTGTCGATGATCCTACCTCTTGTATTTATATGGTGGCCGATCTCCAAGAAAGCACCAAAGGATATCGTTCCATTCTATGACTGGATTCTCGCGCTGCTATCCATGGCACCAGGAATCTACATCGCTACGAATTACTGGAATATCAGTATGCGCATCGTCCAGGTCGATCCTGTGACGACCTCACAGCTTATCTTGGGCATTTTGCTCGTGATCCTGCTGCTTGAAGCGTCTCGCCGTATCGTCGGTATGCCGCTCACGATCATCGCGGTGATTTTTTTAGTGTATATGGTTTTCGCTTCCAAAATCTCGGGCCTTTTTCAAGGAATATCCTTCTCTGTACCCGAAATAGTTGAAGAGATCTTCCTCACCGATGAAGGAATTTTTTCTTCTCCTTTGGGCGTATCCGCGACATATGTCATGATATTTCTTATCTTTGGTGGTTTTCTTGAAAAGAGTGGCGTAGGTGACTTTTTTATGCGTTTCGCGCAGGCATTCACCGGAACACAACCCGGAGGTCCTGCGCTGATCGCGGTCACCTCTTCCTGTCTTTTTGGCTCGATTTCTGGCTCGGCGGTGGCGAATGTTTATGGTACTGGCACATTCACCATCCCTCTAATGAAGAAGATAGGCTACCCGGCTTACTTTGCGGGCGCAGTTGAGGCTGTCGCGTCGACAGGAGGTCAAATCATGCCGCCTGTGATGGGTGCGGGAGCATTCTTGATGGCCTCATTTCTTGGTCTGCCCTATCGGACGATCATGATCGCCGCCATTGTCCCCGCGCTTATGTATTATGGTGCAGTCTTTCTTATGGTTCGGCTTTCAGCGCATAAATACAGCCTCAAGGGGCTTTCAATCGAAGATCTTCCTTCAAAGAAGGAAGTTGCGAAACAGTGGTATATGGTGATACCTCTTGTCGGGCTGGTGTATTTTCTGCTTGTTGGATTTACGCCAATGCGCGCGGCAGTGTTTGGGATACTGCTCGCATGGATTGTCTCTTTTTTTAAGCCGAAATCGGAAATTGCTTCACGTCGGAAACATTCTATCATCACAGGATCCGTAATCGTCGTCATTATAGGATTGAGTTTTGTATTTCCTCATGTTGCGGAGCTAATAAGTTCAAGCAAAATGGGGCTCTGGGGACTAGTAGTAGTGTTCATCGCAGCTTCTTTCTTAAATGATGGAATGACGCCGAAGGATATTCTCGACGCGATCTACAGTGGAGTGAGCGGAATACCATTGGTCGCGATCGCGTGCGCGGCCGCAGGAATCGTCTTAGGTTCGGTAGCCCTCACAGGTATTGGCAGCAAGCTCGTCGGCTTTGTTCTCGGTTTTGCGAAAGACTTTAAATTCCTTGGGCTATTACTGATAATGGTGATATCGATATTCCTCGGTATGGGCCTCCCCACGACAGGCGCATATATCCTCGCTTCGGCGCTTGGCGCTCCTATTTTGGTCAAAATGGGAATAGCTCCGCTCGCTGCGCACATGTTCGTATTTTATTTTGCGGTGATTTCGAACATCACACCTCCAGTTGCGCTCGCTTGTTTTGCCGCATCGTCCATCTCCGGCGCGAGTCCAAACAAAATAGGTTTCCAGGCTGTTCGACTTGGATTTCTAGCATTTGTGGTACCGTTCGCGTTCTGTTATGATGGAGGACTTCTCCTCCAATCTAACGCTCTGGCTAACATTCTCGCGATTGCCACCGCGATCGTTTCGGTTCTCGCGCTCGGATATTTCTGGGTGGGGTATATCAAACACCCTATTCCGTTCTGGATGAGGGGAATACTCCTCATTGCGGGAATTATTGCGCTCGCTCCCCAGCTCATTTTCGTGGCCATCGGCGCAGCGGTACTAGTTACCTGCTATATCCTCTCGGCAACTGGCAAGGTAAAGGTGGAATCGAAGGTAGGGACACTCTAGCCGGAACTTTTATGCGGGCAGAAATGGGTGTTGATTGCAGCCTACCTCTACACTCTCATTTAGTGCAATATCTGCTTGCGCAATTCGATCGAGTTTTCAACCACTCCCATGTCCCATGATCTCGTTGTGATCACACCACGGCGCCGGGTGGATGAGTTTGCGCACATCCTGCTTTTCGATAGTGTAGGTGTTGTGTTCGCTTGTTTCTAGAATCCGCTCGGTGATGCGGATCGAGCTATCTTGGTTTTGGGCTATCATGGCGCAAACTTATTCGATATTTGCCGCCTGATACAGCATAGTATCACCATGATCTTCATTTACTCGCTTGCATGCCATAATCTACAATAGATTAGAACAAGGAGGAACGATCTATGAGAATAAGGGCGATTTTCATTTTGGTGCTTCTTGTGACCGGGCTATGTGCTGCGCCTTCCGTGTTCGCGCAAAAGACGAAGGGAGAAGCCGGCATAGGTTTTCTCGCGATAAGTCCCCCGCTCGCCGATACGCTCTCCGCGTTCAACGTGAAAGACATGCTCTACGGTGTCACGGTGAACTATGCGGTTCGTCCCTGGCTTGGCGTCAGCACCGATGTGCTCTATCTCGGCGACCTCTATTATGGGCCAGGGTCCGGATCGTTCACGGAAGGTCCTCTTCCCTGGTCGAGTATGACGACAGCGTCTGGCAATAAGGCGGATTGGACATACTATGAATCATTCATCTACGCGCCGCTCTCGATCAATCTCATGCTTCCCCTCGGGTTTGTGAGGCCGTACCTCGGACTGGGGCCGGCATTCTATTTCCATTTTCCGTCTACGAACCAGAATTCGAGCTTTACGAACTACCTCGCGACGCATTACGGAAGCGCGAGCGTTATAGGCCGCATCGGGCAGGGGCTCACCGCGCGCGTCGGTTTCGACATCTTTCTCGCGGATTCGCTGAGCATCGGCGTCGGCTATGTGGTTCGCGAAGATACTCCAGCGACGATTTTTAATGATGTCGGCAATATCGATTTTTATAAGCGGAGCGGGTATCTCTTCGCGGTTGGGCGAGTATATCTCAAGTGAAGGTGCCAGCGTGCGGCTATTAGGGGATGGCCGCACCATTGCTGTGCGCGTTTCGCGCGTGTCGTATGCGTGTGGCGCGTGCAGCGCCGCATAAACGGAGGTTTTCACAATGAATTTCAAGAGCGCATGGGTCGATAAGCCGCACCATATAGTGATTCGACAGATGGAGCTCAGGGCGCCAGGCCCTGGCGAGGTTGCGGTGCGGGTGAAGGCCTGCGGCATCTGCGGTACCGACATTCATTTTTTTAACGACCTCCCCGCGAAGGCGGCGACTCCGCTCGGTCACGAAGTCGCGGGAGTCATTTCGGCGATGGGCGCCGGTTCGACGCACTTGAAGGTCGGTATGTCGGTGGTGGTGCAGAACAACATTGCGTGCGGTGTGTGCGACGCCTGTCTGAATCAAAAGCCGGCCTCGTGCTCGAATATTCAGACCTACATGAACGATGAGGCAGGTATGGGGGAGTACCTCGTCGTCCCGTTCGATATGGTCATCCCCTTTGAAGGATTGGATTTTCCAGTCGCGGCTATGGCTGAGCCCCTCACTGTCGCCTTGGATCTCATCAGGGAGGCAAATGTTCGAATGGGCGACGATGTCCTGGTCATTGGCCCAGGCTGCATTGGCTTGGGGTGTGTCACGCTGAGCCGTTTGAACGGCGCGCGCCGGATCGTGGTGGTCGGGCACAACCTCGACAATGTTCGCGGCGCGTACAGAAAGAAAGTCGCGCTCAAACTGGGAGCCGACTCGGTCGTCGACAGCCGCGATCCCACGTGGAAAGCAACGCTCAGGTCAGCTTACCCAGGGCTCTTCAGCGCAGTGATCGTCACTTCGCCTCCGCGCACGATCGTGGACGGGATCGATATGGCGGGCTTCAACAGCCGAATCGTCTTCGACGGCATCGATTTTAAGGACGACACAATCAGTTTCCACGCCAATGACTTTCACTTTGCCAAAAAGCGGCTCATCGCATCGCACGCAATTCCGAACTGGGGCTTCCCCCAGGCCCTCGAGTTGCTGAAGGGCAATGCGACTCTGAGAAATTCATTACTCACGCACACTTTCCGCTTCGACTCGCTCGAGGAGGGCTTCAGGGTATACGCCGATCCGAATGCCGAGGTCATCAAGCCGGTGATTCTCATAGATTGAATGGCGTAAATGGCGCGGGCTCGATGAATTGCCGCGGTTGTAAAAACGATTATAAAGAGGAAGCGATTGAAAGTACTTTTTATCGGCGGTACGGGGAATATCTCCACCGCCTGCACGGTTGAGGCGCTCCGGAGGGGCCACGAAGTTGTGCACCTGAATCGAGGCACTCACCCTGAAAGAGAGATAGGGGGCGTTTCGGTCATCAAGGCGGATATCCGCGATGTCGAGGCGACGAGGTCCGCGCTTCGAGGGCATCACTTTGATGCTGTGGTGCAATTCTTGGCGTTTCGTCCCGAACATGTGCGCGCGGATATCGAAATTTTCAGCGGGCTCACCGATCAGTATGTGCTCATCAGCAGCGCTTCGGTGTATAAAAAAAACTCGCTCACGCCGGTGATCTCCGAAGAAACACCGCTCGAAAACCCATTCTGGGAATACTCGCGGCTCAAAATCGAGTGTGAACGCGTGCTCACAGCTGCCGGCGAAGTCGCTGTGCAGCATCGCGATGAGCAAGCGCCGTTTCCCTACACCATCCGGCGCCCCTCGCACACGTACGACGACGGATGGGTGCCGAGCTGCTACGGTTCGCCTGGGTATGGGCTCGCGTGGCGCATGCTGCGGGGGCTCGAGGTACTCGTGCCGGGCGATGGCCAGTCGCTGTGGACGCTCACGCACGCGTCGGATTTCGCGGTAGGGCTCGTAGGCCTATTGGGGAAGCGCGAGGCGATCGGCGAAGCCTTCCATATCACTTCGGATGAGCATCTCACCTGGGAGGCGATCTATCGGATTATCGCCGAAGCGCTGGGCGTGCACGCCAAGATCGTGCACGTTCCGTCGGACTTTGTGGCGCGCTTCAGGCCGGAGCGCGGCGCGGGGCTCTTGGGCGACAAGGCGGTGAGCGTGCTGTTCGATAATGCGAAGATTCGGCGGTTTGTGCCGGAATTCGCGCCGCGCGTGAGTTTCGCCGAAGGCATACGGCACTCGCTCGCGTGGTTCGACGCGCATCCAGACCGAAAACTCCCCGACCCCGTCATGAACGAAGACATGGACATCGTGCTGGAGAAGTGGAACAAAGCGATGAAGTGCATATGAAATACCATATCCGCCCCCTCGCGCTTTCCGATTCGGAGTCCTATCTGGCGCTCGTCGACGAGATCAAGAATGAAGGCAGATATTTATTTGCCACGTTGCGGTTCGCGCTGAAGGATACCAAGAAGTATATCGCCGCACACGAGAGTGCGGGGAATCCGGTGCTGGGTGCGTTTGACGAGGGCGGAGCTCTCCTTGGATGGATCGATATCAATATCGGCGGAATCCAGGAGCTCGCGCACATTGGAACGCTCGGCATGGGAGTGCGGAAGGACGTGCGCAGGCACGGGCTGGGAAGCGCCCTCATGGATGCCTGCCTCGCGCAGGCGCGCAAACTTGGCCTTGAAAAGATCAAACTCGAAGTGTTCGCGTCGAACGAGCCAGCGCGTTCACTTTATATAAAGAAGGGTTTTTTCGAAGAAGGTGTGCGCCTTAAGAAGCGAAAATTCGAAGGCCGATACGACGACCTCGTCTGTATGGGTCGCTTTGTGTGATGGTTTTCAATTTTCTCGCGCTAAAAATTTTCGCTGATTGACTTGCTTGCAAACGTTTTCAGTTCTACACTACAGGTGATGTCGCTCAAAATTGGAATCAATGCCGATTCGACCACCATCAACGGCAACCTTGGAGTACTCAACAGAATGCTCAAGGAATTTGAAATGGCGGGGTTCACGCACGTCGAAATTCCCGTGCACGGCCTCGACTGCATCTTCAATGGGAACCTCGGTCTCCTTCACCTTTCCAAAGTGAAGAGAATCTTAGATGCATTTCCGTTTTCATACTCGGTTCACTCCCCCGACGCGCTCAATCTCGCGGATGCGCGCGCGCCGGAGATACACGCGGCCGCGCTTCAAGCCACCATCGATTTTGCCTCGGAGATCAAGGCGGGAGTGGTGGTATACCACGGCAGCTGGGTCGATCGAGCCATCAATCCCGAAAAAGCACGCGAAATTGATCCGCTCGACACGGCTGCTGTCGTCGAGCTGTGGAAAGATGAGGTCGAGCGGCTCACACGCATCGCAGAGTACGCCGAGCTTCGGGGCGTCACTGTAGCGGTAGAAAACATTTTCAATCAGGGATGGGGAGAAGTTACCTACCGCATCGACCCGCGCCAGCTCGCCGCCATCGTGACCGCGGTGAACTCGAAAAATTGCGGCGTGTGCTTCGACTTTGGGCACGCATTTATCAGCGCGAATGAGCATGGATTTTCAATCGGCGATGCCCTCCGCGCGGTACTTCCGAAGCTCGTCCATGTCCACATCCACGATAACTTCGGGAAGCCCGCTGGGGGATTCTCTCGCCCTATCGACATGATTTTTCAGGGGGTGGGAGATCTGCACTTGATTCCAGGTGCGGGCGCTGTTCCCTATTCACGCCTCGTGCCGCTCTTTCTGCCAGGTTATGAGGGTGTTCTCATGATGGAGATCCAACCGCGTTTCTCGGAATTCTACAGGAGCGCGATCGCCTGGGTTGAGCATATGATGGGGGGCCTCGCGAAGGAGCCCGCACTATGACGCCGATTATCTGCTTCGAAATGCTCTATCCGGATTTGCAGCCCGAAGAAAAAATGTGCCGCATCGCGGAGATGGGTTTTCATGCCGTTGAATTCTGGGGGTGGAAGGATAAGAACCTCACCGCGCTCGCCAAAACCGCCTCGGCGCGCGGCATTTCCATTCGAAATTTCAGCGGACAGCGGGCTGGGGATCTCATCGACGCCTCGACGCACCACGCGGTGCTTCGCGAGATCGACGAAAGCATCCCTGTTGCGAGAAAGCTCGGTGCGTCGACGCTGATGATTCTTACGAATGAGCTCGGCGAGGGTGGACGCGTTCTGCACACCTGTCCGGATATCTCCGAGGCCGAAAAGCGCAGCACTGTGACCGATGGATTGACGC
>CAYXOW010000003.1:3253-6997 GCA_964466815.1 uncultured Treponema sp. | reverse complement strand
CGCCGGCGCGGCGCTCCACTACGACAACGTGAAGTGGGTGATCCAAGGCTCAAGGTCCTCTGTGATTTCTATCACCTCGCGATGATGGGCGAAGATCCTATCGAGATCGCTCGCCGCTACGCACAGGTGATCGGCCACGTGCACATCGCGGATTATCCAGGCAGGCATGAACCAGGCACCGGCCGAGGAAATTGGATCGATGTGCTCGCAGAACTTGTACACCAAGGCTATCGAGGCGATATCGGTTTCGAATTCAGCCCAATAAGCGATTCCGACACGGCGCTGCGCGCGGTGCGCGAAGTGTGGACACAAGCTTTTGGTTCCGGAGGCGATATCTAAGTGTTAGAATTTCAGGAGAGTGGAGTATGTCGAGACTGATTCTTAAGGATCTTGTAAAAAAGTTCGACGATGTCGCCGCGGTGAATCATGTGAGTCTCGAGGTCGACGAAGGCGAGTTTGTCACACTTCTAGGACCTTCAGGCTGTGGGAAAACGACGACACTTCGAACCATCGCGGGCTTCTATCAGCCGGATCAGGGCGAAATCTACTTCAACGACAGACTCGTGAACAATATTCCGCCCGCCAAACGCAACACCGCCATGTGTTTTCAGTCGTACGCGCTCTTTCCTCACATGAATGTGTGGGACAACATCGCCTTCGGGCTCAAGATGCGCAAAATTCCTCAAGAAGAACAAAAAACCAGAGTCGTCCAGGCCCTCGAAATGATGAGCCTTTCCGGTATGGAAAAACGAATGCCTGGGCAGCTTTCGGGCGGACAGCAGCAGCGCGTCGCGCTCGCCCGCGCCATCGTGACCCAGCCCGATATTCTCCTCTTCGACGAACCGCTCTCGAATCTCGACGCCAAGCTGCGCGTGCAGGTACGCGTCGAAATTAAGGAGATGCAGAAACGACTCGGCATCACATCGATCTACGTCACGCACGACCAGGATGAGGCGCTCGCCATTTCGGATCGGATCGTGGTCATGAATCAAGGGAAGATCGAGCAGGTGGGCGACCCGCAGCAGATCTACCTCCACCCCACCACGAGCTTTGTCGCTGGATTCATCGGGCTCGCGAACATACTGAACGGGCGGGTTGTCGCGCGCGAGGGATCGCGAGTGCAGCTCGAGCTGCCCTTCGGAAGGCTCTGGGCTTTTGCCGGGGATATGCACGCCGCGGTCGGCGACACCGTAAAGTTCAGTTTTAGGCCTGAGAATGTTGTGCGGTATCGCGAAGGCGCCGCGAACAAAATCGAAGCGACCATTCTGCACGCAATCTTCATGGGCGACGCGATCGACCTCTTCCTCGATGCGAAGGGTACGCGCCTGCGCGCCCGCGCCGAGAGCGTAGCGAGACTCAAGCCGGGCGATGTCGACGCATTCAGCATCGATGAGACGGCTTTTCAGTTCCTGGAGTGAGCGCTATGGAAAAGAGACCCCGTTCCAGCATCGATTATCTACTCCTCGTCCCCGGTGTCGGTTTTATTCTGCTGTTCATCGGCTCATCGATATTCATCACTATAACGCAGAGTTTCGGCATCTTCAGCGTTACCGGCACATCACGATTCACCGCGGCGAACTGGATCGCGATCTTCCACGACAAGGAATCGCTCGACTCGATCCTCTTCTCGCTGAAGATGGGCCTCTTGAGCTCGATAGGAACCCTTCTATTCGCATTTCCTGTGGCGCTCTTTCTGAGAAAGGGTGGGGCGGGGAAACGATTCCTCGCATCGCTCATCAAAATACCGCTCTTCATTCCGGCGCTCGTGGCGGCATTCCTCATCATCAACCTGATCTCGTTCCACGGCATCATAAATGAAGGGCTGCTCGCGCTTGGCATCATCAAGAAACCGTTGCGTATGCTCAACGACAAGTTCGGCTGGGGCGTCGTCGCCATTCAGATATGGAAAAACATGCCCTTCGTACTCCTCATTCTCTCGAGCTCGCTCGCCTCGATCCGCGACGACACGATCGACGCCGCCCGGAACCTCGGCGCCGGCACCTTCTCGGTCCTCTTTCGCATCTATGTGCCGTTGGCGATGCCCGGCATTCTGGTATCTATGATTCTCATGTTCATTAAAGCTTTCGGCGATTTCGCGATCATGAGCGTGGCGGGCCCGACATATCCTCCCTCGATCGCTCTCAAAATGCGCAACACCGCTACACTCTTTCAGGAGTGGGACAAGGCGGCGGTGCTCGGTGTTATCATCATCCTGACGACGATCCTGATCACATGGATTTACTCGCGTTTGGCGGAATTCGTTACGGGAGGAAAGTGAGATGAGTGCGAAACGACTGATTTCCCCCTGGTACATGCGTCAAGCGCGGCGACGAAGAAATTTCAACATCATGCTGACGGTTTTCTTCATCGTGATTCAAGTCCTTTGGATCGGCGTGCCGATTTTCATGGCGGTGCTCTGGTCGCTCGTCGATCCGAACCACCCATGGTCATATCCCAACATTTTACCGAGCGTGCTCTCTTGGGGTCAGTGGATCTATGTATTCAAGTACACGAACATCATTCGCGCCCTCCAGACGAGCTATACACTCGCGCCATGCGCGGTGCTCCTCTCTTTTCTGCTCTCGCTTCCGACAGCGTATGTGCTGGGTCGCAAGCAAATCCCTGGGAAAAAGTTCTTCCAGACCGTGGTGCTGCTGCCCATCATTATGCCGGGAATGGTGGTAGCGCTTTTTTTAAGCCGCGTTTTTACCGCCTTCGGGCTTGCGCAGAACTTTTTCGGGCTCGTGCTGGCGCACACGCTGATGGGGCTTCCCTACATGATCCGAGTGCTCACTACGAGCTTCGAAGCGATTCCTCAAGATATCATCGACGCCGCGGAGAACCTCGGCGCAAATACCTTCGTCAAGATCAAGGATATTTTTCTGCCCATGGTGCGGCCTGGATTGCTCGCGGGCATGGTGTTCGCGTTTACCACCAGCATCGAGGAGTTCAATCTGACCTTCGTCATCGGAACTCCGACATTCGAGACCATTCCGACGATTTTGTACTCCTTTCTCGGGTACAATTTCATCCGCACGAACGCGAGCGTGGTGGCGCTCATCATGATGATACCGAACATCATCATGCTCTTCGCGGTGGAGAATTTCTTAAAATCGGATTATTTATCGGCTTCTTTGGGCAAACTCTAAGAGCCGAAAATAAAGGCTTTTATTTAAGGAGGTATCTATGAAAAAACTCCTAGTGTTGATGCTCGCCCTGACAGTAGTGGCGGGAATCGCGTTCGCGGCGGGGCCTTCCATCGACCTCAAAACCGCGAGCTGGGACCAGATCGTGGCAGCGGCCAAGGCTGAAGGCTCGGTAACCTTCTATGCCTGGTACTTCCCCGATTATTTTAAGGAGGCGGCTGCGGACTTCGAGAAGGAGTACGGAGTCAAAGCCAATGTCATCATCGGCGATCAGACCGCGAACTTCAATAAAGCGATCGCCGAAAAAGACATGGCGACCGGAACGATCGACACCATGATCGTGGGCGGCCAGTGGGTAAAGACAACCACCGACCTCAACCTTTTCTATGGGCCCATCCGGAACATCCTGCCCGACAACAACAAGTTCCCGAACACGTCCTGGGATGTTCAGGAAGGCGTGCTGATCAACGGCTATCTCGCACCATTCCACAGAAACCAAACGGGCATCCTCTACGATCCGGACAGAGTGAAAGATCCTCCTCAGACCTGGGATCAGCTCGTCGCGTGGATCAACGCACACCCGAAGGACTTCGGCTTC
>CAYXOW010000003.1:1054-3239 GCA_964466815.1 uncultured Treponema sp. | reverse complement strand
GGTGGCTCCGGCCAGGCCTTTGTGTTCACGGCGATCGGTTCGCTCGCGGGCGGCTTCGACAAGTACAAGGGCGACAAAGAACTCGTCCCCGCCAAAGTGGCCAACTGGGACATCGTGTGGAAGTGGTTCAACGACAATAAAGATAAAATGACCATCACCGTGTCCAACAACGATTCCATCATGCGCATGAACGGCGGCGAACTCTCGATGACTGTCGCATGGGATGACAACGTCAAGGATATGATCTCCAAGGGCAACCTCTTCAAACGCGCCAAGATGTACATCCCAAAAATGGGACTCGCGGGCGGCGGCGACACGATGGGCGTTTTGAAAAATGCCCCGCATAAGGCCGCAGCGCTCCTGTGGATCAGTTTCATTCAGTCCAAGGCGCAGCAGCTCAAGAAGTTCCAGATGGTCGGCGCATATCCGGCTCGCACCGATATCACGATCGAGGGGACGCTCCTCAGCGAGGAAGATCGCAAGAACAACGCGATTCCGTGGTTCCCCGCTCCGTACAAGGATTACATGATCAAGGAATTCGTGAAGAATGTGCTCATGAAGTGAGCCGAAAGGACGAAGCGCAGTCCAACGCGGCCCCACTCATTTCATGGACCGCCTGAAGGCGCCCCCGCCATAGCGGTGGGGGCGCCTTTTTTATTTCGCGAGCACAGCCTCTCGGACGCGTCGCTGCACGAGCTCGCCGAAGGGCATGAATCGCTCGACATAGTACTCGCAGAGGAAGATTCCCCGGTACTCGATGCCTTTCAGGATCGAAAAGAGGTCGGAATAGGGGATTTTGCCGAAGGTGGGCGGCAAGTGAATGTCGCCGCGTCCGTACTCGAAGCGATATCCCATCGGCAAAAAGTCGTACTTGGGTCTGTCGGTGATGCGGAGTTCCTCGAAGATGCCTGTGTTGTCGCTCAGGTGCAGATGCGCGAGGTAGGGTAGGGTTTTCTTGAAGCTTTCCAGAAAATCGAACTTGAAGTAGTGCGCAGCGAGAAATGCGTGGCCGGTGTCGAAAGCCATACGCAGGCTGGGGTGGTCGATTTCGGCGACGAGCTCGATGACCGGCTCGACGAGTTCGACTTCGATATTCTCCACCACAATGAGCACGCCCTTCTGTTCGGCGTACTTTGCAGCTTCTCGGTGCGCCTCGATAAAGTACCGCTCAGCCTCCTGGTCGCGGCTCTTGACTTCGTAGTGCAGGACGAGTGGCGAGAATCCTAGTCTGGCGCAGATGTCGATCGAGGCTTTCAGCACCGCGCGATGTTGGTCTTTGCGGCGCAAGTCCCTCAGATCGAGTCCGCGTCCGATGTGCGCGGAGTACCTGAAAGGGAATTCCTTGAGGATTTCGCCCAGATGCGCTACCCAGGGTTCGCAGATTTCTCCGTCGACGATGAGCGGGTAGGTGTCGAGACAGACTTCGACAGCGTCGAAACCGTTCTTCTGGAATGTCGAGAGGTAGCGCCGCGTTGCGTCGGGGTCGTAACTCGAATTTGGAAGATTGATGCCGATTGTGGGATTAGCCGAATCGATTATTGGATTTCTTGAGTTCATGCTGTGCCTCGTCTCTGTGCTGTGTACTCCGTGTCATGTTTTCTATGCCACTGATTCTAAGCCGTGAGGCGATTATAGCGCGATCAGGTGCACTTTCGAAGGGTCTATTCGGAATTTGAGCGTTCCGCTCCGCACGCCTGTTTCGCCCGAGTCGAAGGCGTCGAGAATGATCATGGAATCGAGTGCTCTGATCCAGTAGCGGATGGCTGAACCCTCGAAAATGTAGTGATCGACCTCGCCTTCGAAAATATTGGCGGCATCTTCTGCGCTTTCGACAACCTTCATGCTCTCGGGTCGCACCACGAGGAGGACCTTTTTCGATTCCTGCACTGCGCGCAGTGCTGTATTATTGAATTTGCGTGCGTCGACGAGGATTTCGGCGCCCTTCGTAGTTATGCGCACAAATTCGACGCCCGCGTCGGTCCCGCCGCTTGCATCAACACCGACTACTTCGCCCTCGATGAAGTTGACAGTGCCGACAAACGAGGCGACGAATTTGTTCGCTGGGTGGTAGTAGATCTCCGCCGGCGAGCCTACCTGCATGATCTTTCCGGCGCTGAGTACCGCGATCGAGTCTGACATCGCGAGCGCTTCGGACTGATCATGGGTCACGTAGATGGTCGTGATG
>CAYXOW010000003.1:0-1002 GCA_964466815.1 uncultured Treponema sp. | reverse complement strand
CGTCGAGGAGGAGAACCTCCGGCTCCATGATGAGCGCTCGGGCGAGGGCGACGCGCTGCTGCTGGCCGCCCGATATCTGCCCCGGCATGCGGTCGAGGAGCATGCCGATGTCGAGGTACTGGATGGTCTTTGTGAGACGTTTCTCGATCTCGTCTTGAGGCATCTTGCGGATGCGCAGGCCGTAGGTGATGTTCTCCTTGATCGTCATGTGCGGAAAGAGCGCGTAGTCCTGGAACACCATGATCGCGTTGCGCAAGTGCGATGGCACATTGTTGATCACGCGGTCGTCGATCAGTATTTCGCCGTCGTCGATCTGGTAAAAACCTGCGATCGATCTGAGGAGGGTGGTTTTCCCGCAGCCGCTCGGGCCGAGCAGGGTGGTAAAACTCCCTTGGGCGATCTCGAGTGACACGTTGTCGAGAGCCCTGAAGTTGCCAAATTTTTTGCTGACATTGCGTATCGCGACGTGCGCGTGTTCCATATTCATTGACTCCTCGAACTGAATTTCGTCACACCTTGAAAAGTTGGACCTGTTTGCCCATGAAGAGCTTCGCAAGCCCCAGCGCCGAGAATGAGATAATGAGCAGCACGCATGTAAGAGCCGCCGCTTTGCCGTAGAATCCATCGCTGATCAGGTTCATGATGCTGAACGTCACCACTGCGTTCTTGGATGTGGAGAGAAAGACGATCACGCTCAGCGTGGTAATAGCGCGGATAAATGACACGACAAAGGCCGAAAAGAACGGCGCTTTGATGAGCGGAATCTCGATTTCTCTAAAGATGCGCATGCTTGTCGCGCCGAGGTTGCTTGCAGCCTCGTTGAAGGAGGGCGAGATCTGCTGGAGCGCGCCGATGCCGGTCTGATAGCCGGTAGAGATGTTCCAGAAAATCATACTGAGCACAATGATCGCCGCCGAACCGTATAGGTCGACAGGCGGGCGGGTGAAGCTTATCGAGTAGCCAATTCCCAGGAAGATGCCGGGCAGGGCTGCGGGCAGGATA
>CAYXOW010000002.1:37844-38081 GCA_964466815.1 uncultured Treponema sp. | reverse complement strand
GACCGCGCCCAACGAGAAGCCGGCCCGAGCGGCGCCCTGCATGTTGGCGATATTGAGGGAGATGTCGGCGGGAGTAGTATCTACCGTGAAGCGTACGCCAGGGTAGGAGGGAAGAGAAGGCGGAACGGAGTATCCATTCTTCGCGTCGAGCGCCGCGAGGGCGGCGGGGTACCAGCGCGAACCTTTTGTCGGTATTGTGCTGGGCCTGAAATAGGGCAGCGCCACCGCCTCGAAGCT
>CAYXOW010000002.1:32681-37834 GCA_964466815.1 uncultured Treponema sp. | reverse complement strand
CCCTCGGCGTAGCCCGGCCGCGGGCTGATCCAGAGCAGCACCGGCAGGAGCCAGTCCGAACGATTTTCAGCCACGAGCTGCGACAGCGTGTCGACGGGGTTGATGTAGCCCTCAGGATTCGCGATGAGCGCCGTGCCCCAGGAGACAACCTTCGAACCCGCAGTAATCGTGAGACCGTCCATCACATCGAGAGAGGCGTAGGCCTCGCCCAGCTTGACGTTCGCAGTGTAGCCGCCATCGGCAAGCGACACTGAAACGCTCATATCGCCCTTTACCGAGAGCGGCTCCGAGGCGTACGAGGGCGACAGCTTCAGCCCGACCGAGGGCTGAAAGTAGTCGCCGGTGCTGCCTGTCGCGGGCGCCGCCGCAGCCTCGAAAAACACGCCGCTGTAGGCGGTAACCTGCCCGGATATGCTTGCCTGCGACTGCGCCGACGCCGAAACCGCGGCGCCCGCCATAAGAGCGAAAGTCAGCCAAAGCGCTCTGAATGTGCGAGCAAGATATGGGCGCGCCGAATAATATGGCGCGCGTGCGCGCCGGCTCTCGAAAAGGTTTAGAAATGCGTGTGTCATGGGTACCATTTTACGCCCTCCTTGTGTTTGCTCACTGCGCGAGTGCATCTTTCGAGAACATTGAGACTGAAAGGCCGGAGTTGTAGTGCACCTCGTCGAACACGAGCGCTGTGGAACTGCCTGTGGAAAGATTCTTCATTTCGAGCTCGATCATGGTCCAGAATCCTTCGATTTTTTCCGTTTTTTTCACGCGCATTTGTTTGAAGAGTGTATCAGTTTTATCGTAGAAATCAGCGCTCACAATGATGTAACTCTCCTTGTCGACGAGCGATACGGTCCGGCGGATCGGGCTGCTAGTATCTTTTGTAACCGATTCGACCTTCCAACACGGTTTTCCGCCATAGCTCTCTTCACCGAGCAGTTTAAAACTGTAGCCGTCAAGTTTGCGGCTTCCGAAATCGTCGTAGGTAAGATCGCTCCCCATGAAGGGTTTGTTCTTATCGGAGGCGGCGATTCGTGTCGTCTTCTTAAGGCTGGGCAAATAGATATATTGATTTTTACTACTATCGGCGCTCTCTACAGTGAGGAAACTTGTACCTTTCACATCTGCAGGCTGAAGAAATTTAATCAACACCGAAAATTCACCGGCTTTTCCCTTCAATTCGTACATCTTGAATTCGCGTGTCTTGACGACGCCGGTTTTGGAGGTGATTGTCATCGTGACATTAGCGATCATATCGTTGCCGGTCGGCTTGTCGTTCGCCTTCTTCATAATGTCGTAGCCACTGAGCGCGCCAGATTGTGCGGCAACAGGCTGCGTCGCAACTCCGCCCAAGACGATAAGTGCCATAAAAACTGTAGCGATACCTCGCCATACGCGCGCGAAGAAGGGTTTTGTCGGTCTATTCCGCATATACTGCTCTCCTTATTTAGTAGTTCACCACGCTATGAAGGGATAAAAAACTGAAGAAACATTCATATTATTAAAAGTTTCCATAGAACAAAAGAATAGAAATCGAGTTCGATCTTGTCAAGAGAGCATATTCGGCTTGATCCGTGTTTCGATGCCAGTATAATTGTGAACATGAGAATTGTTCATTGGCTGCGAAGGGTGATTGCTATTCGGGTCGTTATTTTGTTCTGCGCTTCAATTGTCGCAGTGGGTGGGCAAGAGACATTGAAGGACGTGCCCTCGCTTCAGTCTCTTGGTTTCAATATCGATCTCCGAGAACTCATCCGATTTTTAGAGCTTCAGCGCTCGCTCTTTCTCGACCCAGCTACGAAAATAAATGCGGATTGGAGCGATACGTTCGACGAACTTCACATAATCGAGATCCCGGAGACTTCAAATCGATACGCGTATGGTTTTAATTCCGATGCAGGGCTGCAGGTCGTCGCAATCCGCGGCACAGCCAATCTTAAGAACGCTCTCCTCGATCTCGAGGCGTGGAAAACGAAGAGTCCGATGCTCGGCATCAATCTGCATGCTGGGTTCGAACAAACGGCGGATGCTGTGTACGAGGATCTCAAGCCGCGCCTCAAGGTGGGATATCCGATCGTTGTGGTGGGGCACTCGCTCGGAGCGGCGGAAGCGATTATCGTCGGTATGTTTATGCTGCGCGATGGTTTACCGCTAGAAAAGGTCATTGCATCAGGACTCCCTAAGGTGACCGATGAGGCAGGGTGGTTGAAATACTCGACCTTGCCGGTTATTCGCGTGGTAGGTGCATTCGACCCAGTGCCTTTCCTGCCGCCTCGCGAACTGTACCGAGCGAACCCGTACACGCAGTTCGGCAAGCTCCTCATGCTGCTCGACGGGCCTTACTTGACGATCGCTGAACCGAAATTTTTTGACAATATTCCCGCCGCGTTCACGATTGCGAGGAGTGTCGATGCCCGTTTCAATGTCACCGACCACCGTATTTGGACCTACTGCGACCGCGCGAACGAAAAACTGCAAGGTATGAAATTCGTGCCCTTCGATCAATGGAGTCAGTACGCTTCAGCCCGCGAAAAGGCACCTGAAGCGATTGAATCGAAGGGAACGACTGTAAAGTAGCGGCGCTTTGCTCGCGCCAGGATGAAATTGTGGCGCATTCCTTCTGTTTTGCGGTTAGCCGCGCATCAGCGCGATCACAAGCACAAGTGCTGCGAGCGCGAAGCGGTACCACACGAAAACCGATGTCGAGTGTTTCTTAAGGTAATTTAGCAAGAATTTTATGCAGATAAAGCCGCTTATGGCCGCCGCGACGAATCCGATCGGGAAGATCGCGAGTTCCGCGCCCGCGACCGCGCCAGAGTGCACCTGTTTGACGAGTTCGTAAAGGCTTTTGAGGCCTGCGCCGGCGATGATGGGCGCGGAGAGCAAAAAGGAGAAGCGCGCGGCGGCATCGCGTTCGAGGCCGAGCGCAAGGCCTGCGGTGATGGTGGCGCCAGAGCGCGAGACGCCGGGGATGACGGCAAAGGCTTGCGCGAGGCCGATGTAGAGGGCGTCCTTTGCTTTGATGTGCCCGAAAGCCTTACGGTGCGCGGCGAATCTGTCGGCAATGAGCAACAAGAGTGCCAGTAGCGCAATCGCCGCGGCCATAAAAATCATCGAATCCATAGGAATAGGATTACTGTGAAATGCGTTACCAATCTTCGATTCAAAGAGAACGCCGGCAATGCCCCCGGGTATGCAGGCGAGTACGATGTACCACGCCATCTTACGATCAGGATCCTCGCCGATCTTGAACTGCACAACACTCTTGAACCACGCCGCGATGAGCCGCCCCCAGTCTGCCGCGAAAAAAACGATCACAGCGAGCAGCGTACCAAGATGGAGTGCGACATCGAAGGTCAGGCTCGTCAACGCGGGGTTCGTCCAGCCGAAGAGCCATGGCACGATGACCAAGTGTGCGGAGCTCGATATGGGAATGAATTCCGCCAGTCCCTGCACGATGCCGAGGATGATCGACTGGATATACAGCATGAGACTCCTCCTTCAGATGATGCTTGCTGATCCCTGATTTTTACTTCGTTCATGCGCCGTGCGCAAGTCCTGAGGCGCGGCAGATAGGGCGCTGTGCAAAGTCGTGTTCCTTGGGAACATGGCTCTGAAGAAAAATAAGAAAAAACTTAATTACTAAAACTACTAAAAAACAAACACAAAATAAAAAACTTAATTTCATTTCATGGTGCGTTCATGTAACACGGCTAGATTCTTTCACAGACACGGAGACACCGTGTCACACATCAATGACGAGGAGGTCATTATGAAAAAGGTAAAGATTGCGGTTCTCGCGAGTATGGTTGGACTTCTGGCGCTCTTTGGCGTATCCGCGCAATCAGCAGTGCAAGGAAGTTCAAAGCAGGTTCCTGCAGCTGGTTCGCCTGCTACGACAGTCACTGCGCCGGCAACTACTCCAGCTCCTGCGCCCGTGGCTCAGACCGATCAGTCTGGAAACCATGAGTTCGAAGGTGAGGAAGCCGACGGCGCCGAGCAGTCGGACAACGAGATGGCCGCCGCCGAGGAGAACGGAACTGAGAAATCCGAGGCTGAAGAGAGCGCGGCTATCGAGCAGGGTGGTACCAAGAGTGCGGTCGGTACTCAGGCAGCAAGCGAAGATAATTCTTCTGCGGTAGACACCGACAACATCGAGGTGCAAGAGTAAGAGATCGGTATCGCAGGCATCGATAAATAGACGCCTGCGATGGGCCGCCTGTGGAGCTGCACTGATATGTAGCTTCATAGGCGGCCTTTTTTAAATCTGTATAGGATCATGGAGCCCAAGAGCATTCTTGGGTATACTAACAATATCTATGCGAATATTAATAATAGAAGATGAAAAAGGAATCGTCGATTTTCTCTCCCAGGGCTTGAGCGAAGCAGGGTACGCCATCGATGTCGCTCGCGATGGCAAGTCTGGACTCGAGTACGCCTTAGGCGCAGAATACGACATCATTCTCCTCGATATTATGCTTCCGAGAATGAGTGGCCTCGCAGTTCTGGACGAGCTTCGAAGAATAGGAAATAAAACGCCCCTCATTTTGCTCACCGCGCGCGGAGCGGTGGAAGACAGAGTTCACGGTCTCGATGCGGGCGCGGATGACTATCTCGTGAAGCCCTTCGCCTTTGCTGAGCTTCTCGCACGTATCCGGGCGCTCATGCGACGGCCTGCGCTCAGTGTAGATACTGTTATTTCATTTAAAGATATAGAGTTGGATACTGTGCGCCACGAGGTGCGACGTAGAGGTGAACGCATTGAACTGAGCGGAAGAGAGTTCAGCATTCTCGAGTATTTCATGCGCAATCCGAACCAGATTCTCACGAGAACGCAGATCGCCGAACATATCTGGAATTTCGATTCCTATGCGGGGTCGAATGTCGTTGATGTGTACATTGGCTATCTGCGAAAGAAAATCGATATTGACCCCACAAGGAGCTTTATCACAACAATCCGCGGTGTAGGCTATCGATTTTCTGGGGACGATCGTTCATGAGCAGCGCTTTCGGCAGACTGCCATTCCGCTATCGAATAACTCTCTGGTATGTGCTCATCTTTACTATTTCCTTCGTTGGATTCGAAACGCTGAGTTACTTCGAATTCAAGGCTGACCTCTTTGCGCAGGTCGATGCCGGGCTGCTCTCCGCTCTCAATC
>CAYXOW010000002.1:32407-32618 GCA_964466815.1 uncultured Treponema sp. | reverse complement strand
GAGCGCGATCAAACCGCTTGTCTCAATAAAAAATCCATACGCTATAAGGATACTCGATGAGCGTGGGAATGTTGTGGACGCAATGAAAGAATTCCCGAATCTTCCGACAAAGCCGGTTCCAATCCCAAAACAAAACGGTCTTTCTCCTTCATTCAGGTATTTGACCGAGCAATCCGAAAATGTGCGTTACAGAGTGGCCACCGCCGAATTT
>CAYXOW010000002.1:30096-32367 GCA_964466815.1 uncultured Treponema sp. | reverse complement strand
CACTCTCCGGGACCGAAGAGCAGCTCTCCCACTTCTTAATCAGATTCTCCGTGGCATTTCCGCTCGTGCTCATCGCAGCGATGCTGGGAGGGCTCTTCCTTGCGTGGAGGGCGCTCGATCCCATTGTCGCCATGGAAAAGCTCGCTGCGAGAGTGCGCGAAGATCACCTCTCCGACAGGCTCAATTACCGAGGCCCCCGCGACGAAATCGGAAAATTATCCGCAACCTTCGATGCGATGCTCGACAGGCTCGAATCCTCGTTCAACAGAGAAAAGCGCTTCTCTGCGGATGCTTCCCATGAGCTCAGAACTCCTCTCACCGCACTCAAGGGCAAAATGGAAGTGGCGCTCTCGCGCTCCAGAACTCCCCTCGAATATCAGGCTTCCATCTCAAGCATGAAGGAAGATGTCGATAGGCTCATCTCGCTGAGCGCGGATCTTCTGCTGCTCTCGAGGGCAGGTAGCGCGGATCTCAGTTCAAGGTTCGAGGATATTGAGGTGCGAGAACTTGTCGACTCATGTATCGAGCAACTCGTCGATGTGAATCCGAACAAGCATATCAGCGTCGACCGAAACTACGAGAAAGGGTTGAAGACAAGAGGTGTTCGAGATTATCTCATTCGATTGTTTCTGAACATCCTCGACAACGCGGTCAAATTTTCCGACGAGGAGGTGAGCCTCTCGATCACTATCGCGCGCACACGGGGCCGGCAATGGGATCGCCCGTCCATTCTCGTCGGTATCGCAGATAAAGGCTGCGGCATACCCGAACACGAGATACCGAGGCTATTCGAGCCTTTCTACCGCGTTGCAGTGGATCGCTCTCGGGCAAAGGGAGGCTCGGGTTTAGGATTAGCGATTAGTAAAGAAATCGTCGAGGCTCACGGAGGCCACATCCAAAGCGCGCTGCAGCAAGGCACAACGGTAACGGTGGTGCTTCCCGAATCTCCCCATACTCCACTTTTTTGAGGATAGCTTGAATCGTGCAGCTCAATTCAAGTACTATATACCATAATCTGTGCGTACGGCTAATTCGATGCAGTTTCCTTGTTCGGGAAACAATGGTTATAACCTGTGCGCAAGAAGGGATGTCGCAATGATTTTGCAGTACGCTTTTGAGCCGGCTACAATAAAAATTGGATTGGAAAGTGACGACAAGGATGAGCTTATCGAAGAGCTCGTCGATGTGCTCGCGAAAAATTATCCTAAAGAAAAAGTCTTTCCTCGTGTTGAAGTCATCGATGCGCTTTGGGCGCGCGAAGAAAAAATGTCCACCGGCATCTACAAAGGAGTCGCGGTTCCCCATGCGACCTGCGAGAATATCGATAGCCTCCGGGGCGTGCTCGGTATCTCCAAGAAAGGAATAGAGTACGGTTCTCTGGACGGCAACCCCGTGTATCTCGTGTTTCTCCTCGTGTCGCCGCCCAAGGAAGTCGAGAAGCACCTCGATGCGCTCCGGCAAATTGCGCTCCTCATTCAGGATTCGATGCTGCTCCAGAAACTTATGGAGACGACTTCACCCGAAAGCGTATACTCGCTGATTCGAGACTTTGAGAAGAGTTTGGAGGCTATGTAAGCAGTGCAGAGATGCCGCATACGCGGTTCACCACGACTGCTGGTTCGTGTGATTCCACCTATGACCTTGACAGGCCGATGGGACCGCACCTTTCTGTACCATATATAAATATGGAGAAGGGGTGTAGCATGGATTCAGTCGACAATATCGACAGACTTGTTGAGATTGAACATCAAGCAGCAGATATCATTGCGGATGCCGAAAAGAAAGCATCGCAAGTCCTGCTCGAAACAAAGAGCGCTATCGAGTCGATGCAGAATCAAAGGCTCATCGAAGAACGCAAGAGGCTTGAAACCGAGCATGCCTCCTTTTTAAAATCCCTGGAAGCGCAGAGCGCAAAGGAAATGAGCGACTACCGAGCGAGTCTCTCTTCAATCGCGCTCGACACAGAGGCGCTTAAAGCCGCGATTGACGATATTATTCGTGCGGGCGAGTAATCATGGCCGAACCGCTGGAGTTTGCGTATCTCTACGCTCGCGTGTGCGGATCTTTTTCGAAGATGCAGCTGGGCGATACGGCCCGCGAGCTCATGCAGAGTTCCGCAGGGATCATAGCGTTGTGGAAAAAATTGTTCGGCGAAGATCCTCCGAGTTTGCCGGAGGCCAAGCTTGTATTCGAAGCTGAACGCCGAGTCATCGCTCGGTCTATCGAATCTTTTCTCCGCCTCGCGAAGCCCTTCTCCGAATCCAGTGAACT
>CAYXOW010000002.1:26136-30075 GCA_964466815.1 uncultured Treponema sp. | reverse complement strand
CACGTGCTCATCTCAAAGTACGAAATCAGTGTAATAAAATCGATGCTTTTCAGGCTCCGTTCAGGAGAACCTAAGCCCGAAGGAACCTCCTACAGCTCCCGTGTCATCGATCAAGCGCTGGCCGAGTGGCCGCGCATGGGAGATATGTTTTACAAGACACCCTATGAGTGGCTAACTTCACAATCGTTGGAGAACCTGGCAGTGGCGGAGAATCGTCTCGATCAGCAATATTACTTGAGCCTCTGGAATGCGGCCCAGGAAATCGATCCTCACAAGGTGGGCACGATTCTCGATCTCATTCGCTGGGAAATCATCTACCAGAATGTCGTGTGGGCCTTCCGTATCCGTCGCTACTATGGCATGACGAAGCAAGATGCTGCACGCATGTTTGTCGAGCCGAAGAGTGTCGATACAACTTCGCTGGCACTGCAGACATTCCAGTACGATATCGAGAAAATCGACAGCTTTGAGCGCTGGCCACTGAAGCAGCTGCTTGCTGGTCAGACGGGGCCGGCTCTGGATGTTCCGATGCTCGAAATTCGCACTCAGGAAGATCTCTTCGCCATGGTTCGGCGAAACTTGCATCTGCACCCTTTCAGCTATACGCCCATCTACTGTTATTTCAAGTTGCTGGAGTACGAAACGTCTTTGCTCCTTGCGGTTCTTGAAAGTGTGCGGCTTGGCGTAACTCCCGAAGAAAAAGCTAAAGCAATGTGGATTCCTGGAGGAAAGGCGATATGAGCAGCGTCAGTATGCGCAGAGTTGAGCTTCTGCTGCTTAAATCCGACATCGATGTGGTCCTGGAGTATCTCGCAAATCAGCATTGTTTCCAGATCATTTATCCTGATGAACTTGAGCGCCTTGCGCAGCAAAAATTGGCGGATGTCACGGACACCGACACCGAAAAGGAAATGGTGTCGAGGCTCGAGGAAGCGCAGCGCAAGCTCGATTTTATCGGGACTTTCTTTGGTGTGCAGCCATCGTCGGAAATTGTCGAGGGAACGCATCTGCCCGACGAAACAATGCTCGCAAAACTCGATCTCCTCTATGGACGCTCCACCGAACTTAAAAAGACAATCGACGAGCAGGCTGCCAAAGTGGACCAGCTTGCCGAGTCGATCCACGAGGCCAAGGCTTTTTCCGGGCTCTCGCGCCCCTTCGAGGAATTTGAGAAATTCTCGTATGTTTCGATTCAGGTGGGTCGATTGCCCAAAGAAAAGCTCAGCGCCGTGGAGGCTGCCCTTGGCCCCCGAGCGGTATTCATTCCTTTGGACTCGGAGGGGACGATTCTTGCCGCTTCGAGCAGAAAGGGTCGGTTCGCCCTCGAGACTGAGCTCAACAAAGCGGGGTTCGAGAAGAAGACGTTACCGGAAGGTGTGCAGGGTGTTCCCGCCGAGGCTGTGGCGGCACTCGAACGCGCCTACAACGCCGAAAAGTTCCGCCTCGAATCGTTGCTCGGTGAAAAAAAGGAACTTGTCGAAAAATATAGTGCGCTTTGGCAAGCTTCTTACTCGTCGGTACGCCTTAAACAAGCGCTCGTCCTCGTCGAGCGTAAACTTGAGAGTACGAAATGGGCCTATCGGCTATCAGGATGGGTGCCAGCAGATCGTATTTCACGTACTACAAAAGAACTCCTCGCAATGCTCGGCAACCGGATATCGATACGGGTTTTTGATCCTCAGGAAACCATCGAAAAAGAAGGTGAACGCGCAAGCGAGGATGTGCCTGTTCTACTCAAACACAACCCCTTTGTGGCGGCTTTTCAGGGTATTGTGTTGTCCTATGGTACACCGCTCTACGGCGATATCGACCCCACACCTTTTGTGGCCTTTTTCTTCACGCTCCTTTTTTCGATCATGTTCGGCGATTTTGGGCAAGGCATGGTCATTTTAGCGGCGGGCCTCATCATGCGAAAAGCCAAAAAAGGCATTTTAAAGAACTACGCAAAGTATTCGATCGCCTTTATATCCGCTGGAATCGGTTCGATGGTGATGGGGTTGCTCGACAGCTCGTTTTTCGCGAACGAGGAAATTCTCGCGCCGCTCGAACGTGTGCTGACTAGCTTCTTCCTTGGTGCTCCGAAGGACCGCTTTTTGCAGCTCATGCCCCAGAACAATGTGCAGGCTATGTTCTACTTCTTCGGATTTACGCTCGCCGTCGGTGTCATCATCAACTCGGCAGGTCTCATCATCAACATTATCAATCTTTCGAAACGAAAAGAATTCGGCGAGGCATTTTTTTCAAAGACCGGGCTCGCAGGTTTGGTGTTTCTCTGGTGGATTGTGGTCGTGTCGGTCCGCATCATCCTTGGCGGAAAACTTGGATTAATCGATATTTTCGGTTTCGGCGTTCCGCTCATTACCCTCATGCTGGCCGAGCCGCTCAAGGCGATGGTGGATAAGGCGCAAGGTAAGGCTGTCGAAGAGAAACGCTCAGCCTCCGAGGCGATCATCGGAAGCCTGGTCGAGCTTCTCGAAATCATCATCTACTACACCTCCAACAGTTTGAGTTTTCTGCGTGTTGGTGCGTTTGCCCTGGCCCACGCGGTGCTCTCGTTCGTCATTTTCACGATGGGGGCAATGGTGAGGGGAAATACCGCGACTGGTCTTTTTTGGGAAATTTTTATTTATCTTATCGGTAATTCGATCATCATCGGGCTCGAGGGACTCATCGTGACGATTCAGGTAGTGAGACTTCAGTACTATGAGTTTTTCTCGAAATTTTTCACACGGAACGGCAAGGAATTTAAACCGGTGTCCTTTGCCGGGTAGGAGTAAGCGAATTGTTGGCTTGAATTACATTTATAGACTAAAATTGCAGAAGGAAAGGAGTTCCAGCATGAAGAAGAAACTGTTGTTCGGAATCATGGCATTTGCGTCTTCGGTGGCCGCATTCGCGCAGACTCAGGCGGCAACAACAGCGGTGAGCGCGACGGCGCAGCTCGGCAAATACATTGGCGCGGGAATCGCGGTGGGTGCAGCGGCACTTGGCGGCGGTTTGGCTGTGGCGCAGATTGGCTCAGCGGCGGTGGGCGCGATGGCAGAAAAGCCTGAGCTCTCCGGTAAAGCCCTTCCCTATGTCGGACTCGCCGAAGGTATCTGTCTGTGGGGATTCCTCGTTGCCGTTCTTATTCTCTTTGTGTGACGTTGAGAGAGCTGGATCGAGCGGCTTTGAGCTGGCGCACATGACGCGAAGACGTAGAGATCAGCGCGTGCATGCGAGCCTAGGTGGGAGCTAGAACGCGCGTGGCCGCGGGCGCGGCCGCAGTTCAAGTCGGCTCCAAGAGGGAATCGTGGCAGAAATATTCGTGTTGGCTGAAGAAGAGATCCTCATCGCGTTCGGTATGATCGGTATTAAGGGTAAAGCCGTCACCGATCGGGAAGACGCGATCGCGACCTTCAGGGAGATTGTGCAGAATAAGACATGCAAGCTCGATCGGGGACCTGTCGATCTGTCGGACTGCAAGATGCTTATTCTGAGCGAGGATGTGTCGGACATGATCGGCGAAGAACTTTCGGAATGGCAGCTCAGCGGAGCTTTCCCGCTCATCGTCGAAATTCCCCCGCTCACTGGCTCTCCAGCACAACACACGCACCTTGTCGATGCGGTACGGCAAGCAATCGGAATCAAGATTAAGTAGGAAAAAGCAATGGAAGAAATTAGAGGCACTGAGACGCTGGAGCGGGAGATTCTCGACGATGCGCGCAAGCGTGCCGATAGGATAGCGCGCAAGGCTGAGGATGATGCCAAATCGTTGCAAGCTCAAGCAAAGCAAAAACTTAAGGAAGCGCTCGATGCGCTCGCCGAAGAATACCGCCAGAAACAGAAAAGAGCCGCCCAAGACACGCTCTCCCGCCTGCCACTGGAAAAGATACGGCTTGATATTGAGTATCGTGATGCACATCTGCGCGAAGAAACGCAGCGGGCAGTAGCAGCTTT
>CAYXOW010000002.1:16513-26117 GCA_964466815.1 uncultured Treponema sp. | reverse complement strand
TGCTTGGCCGGTGGTGTTTCGCGCAGCTCTCGCGCCAAGCGGAGATTATCCAGAATTCTTCGGTGACTGTGGCGCTTCGGGGTTTGGGAGCTGAGTCTATCGCGAAGATAAAGGCGCTCTTTTCTAAAACCAATCCCCCCAAGGTGGTCGAAGACAGTACGATGAAAGTGCGTGGGCTTGTGGTAAAGCCAGCCGACGACAGCTATCGTATTTCGATCACCGAGAACGAGCTTATCGATTGGCTTCTGGATGTTAAACGCGGCGAGCTTGCGTCGGCATTATTTGGGAGCTCAAAATGAGCAGTGGAACAATAATTCGGATTTCAGGCCCCGTTGTGTATGCTCGGGGGCTCACTGATTCGGGGCTCTACGATGTCGTGAAAGTCGGATCCGCAGGGCTCATCGGTGAGATTATCAAGCTCAAGGGCGACGAAGCCACGATTCAGATTTACGAAGACAATACGCTGATGCGTGTGGGCGAGCCGGTAGAGTGCCTTCACAGACCACTGTCGGTGGCGCTCGGGCCTGGGCTCATCGGATCGATCTACGATGGAATTCAGCGGCCGCTGCCGGTGCTGAAGGGGCTGTCGGGCGCGTTTTTGGCGCCGGGCTTGGCCGGCGAGCCGCTCGACACTGGCAAAAAGTGGCACTTCGTGCCTTCGATCAAGGTCGGCGATGCTATCGGCCCCGGCACCGTCTTCGGAACAGTCCAAGAAACTGCTTCCATCCAGCACCGTCTTGTGTTCGACGCATCGGTGCCGCCGAGCTCGGCAACCTACGTCGCACCCGAAGGCGATTATGTCATCGCCGCCCCCCTCGTCAAATCCGCAGAGGGCCGCGTCTATACCTCTATTTCCTATTGGCCGGTGCGCTCCGCGCGCTCTTTTAAAGAAAAGCAGGTAACGCGCGAGCCGCTCGTCACGGGTCTGCGCGTGATCGACGTTCTATTTCCAATCGCCAAGGGAGGGAGCGCTGCGGTGCCGGGCGGATTCGGCACTGGTAAGACGATGACCCAGCACGCGATCGCAAAGTGGTGCGATGCCGACATCATTGTGTACATCGGTTGCGGCGAGCGCGGCAACGAGATGACCGAAGTGCTCACCGAGTTCCCCACCCTCATCGACCCGCGCACCGGCCGCTCGCTCATGGAGCGCACTATCCTCATCGCGAACACCTCGAATATGCCGGTCGCCGCGCGCGAGGTCTCGATCTACACCGGGATCACTATCGCGGAGTACTACCGGGATATGGGCTACCATGTCGCAGTCATGGCCGACTCGACCTCGCGCTGGGCCGAGGCATTGCGCGAACTCTCAGGGCGCCTCGAGGAGATGCCGGCGGAGGAGGGCTTCCCCGCCTACCTTCCTACACGGCTCGCCGAGTTCTACGAGCGCGGCGGAATGGTCACCACGCTCGAAGGTAAAAAAGGATCGGTCACGATCATCGGCGCGGTCTCGCCGCCGGGCGGCGACTTCTCTGAACCTGTCACGCAGCATACAAAGCGATTTATCCGCTGTTTCTGGGCGCTGGACAGAGACCTCGCCAACGCGCGCCACTACCCGGCGATTTCGTGGAACGACTCCTACAGCGAGTATACCGAAGACCTCGTTTCTTTCTGGGACTCGATCGACTCGACCTGGGATGCGCTCAGGACAAAGACGATGGATATTCTGAAGAGAGAGCGGCGGCTGGCGGATATCGTGCGTCTTGTCGGCCCGGACGCGCTTCCCGACGAACAGCGTCTTATTCTGCTGACCGCTGAAATGATCAAGAATGGTTTTCTGCAGCAGAGCAGCTTCGACAAGGTCGACATGTACTGCGCGCCGGCCAAGCAGACCCTCCTCCTCGCGTGCATTCTCACATTCCACGATCTCGCGGAGAGCGCGATAAAGTCTGGTACTCCGCTTCCGAAGATTTCCGCGCTCCCTATCCGCGAAAAGATTGTGCGTCTCAAGAGTTCGCTCGAGAATGAGAATGTGAAAGAAGGGCAAGCGGTGATTCAGGAGATTCGCGCCGCGTTCGCGCAGCTCGGCGCGCCGACACAAGGAGCAGTTTCAGCATGAGAGGCTTGGAATATCACGGCATTTCGCGGGCGGACGGCCCGATTATCATCGCGGAGCACAGAGAGAACATGGGATTCTCCGAGCTTGTGCGCGTCCGGGACCGCACAGGCGAGTATCGACTCGGCAGAGTTGTCGATATTTCGGAGCAAGCGGTTGCAGTTCAGCTCTTTTCGGAAAACACTGGCATTTCGATCGACGACTCCTGGATTGAATACCTCGAAAAGCCGCTAACTTTCCGGGTCGGCGACGCGATCGTAGGTCGGATTTTCAATGGGCGCGGCGAGCCGATCGACGGTTTTCCCGCCATAATGTCATCGGATCTGCGCGACATCAATGGTCGGCCCATCAACCCGAGCGCGCGCATCTACCCGCGCGATTTTATCCAGACAGGCATCTCCGCGATCGACGGCATGAACACACTGATTCGCGGCCAGAAGTTGCCGATTTTCTCCGGCAACGGACTGCCGCACAACAGGCTCGCGGCCCAGATCGTCCGCCAAGCCAAGGTTCTCTCGGGTGAGAGCCAGTTCGCCATTGTGTTCGCAGGCATGGGTATCAAATACGACGTCGCTCGCTTCTTCATCGATTCTTTCGAGAAATCGGGTGTGCTCTCCCGCGTCGTCATGTTCCTCTCGCTCGCGGATAGCCCGTCGATCGAGCGCCTTGTGACGCCGCGCACCGCGCTCACGGCGGCGGAATATCTCGCCTATGAGAAAAACATGCATGTTCTCGTCGTCATGACCGACATGACGAACTACTGCGAGGCGCTGCGCGAAGTTTCGGCGGCCCGCAACGAAGTGCCTTCACGTAAGGGGTACCCCGGGTACCTCTACTCGGATCTCGCGTCGCTCTACGAGCGCGCCGGAAAAATCGAGGGCTGCGAAGGCTCGATCACCCAACTTCCCATTCTCTCAATGCCCAACGACGACATCTCGCACCCGATTCCCGATCTCACCGGTTACATCACCGAAGGCCAAATCGTACTCGAGCGCGATCTCTCCCAGCGCGGCATCTATCCGCCCATCGCAGGCCTCCCGAGCCTGTCGCGCCTCATGAAGGATGGTATCGGCGAGGGAATGACGCGCGATGATCACCGGGATCTCGCCGCTCAGCTCTTTTCGGCTTACGCCTATGTGCGCTCGGTGCGCGATCTCGCCGCCATCATCGGCGAAGAGGAACTCTCCGATAGAGATAAGATTTTTCTCGATTTCGGTGAGCGGTTCGAGCACGATTTTCTTGCGCAAGGTGAATTCGAGAACCGGAGCATCGAACAGACACTCGATCTCGGCTGGAAGATGCTGGCGATTCTGCCCGAGTCTGAGCTCGTGAGGATTCCTCCGGCGCTTATCGAAAAGTATTTGCCGCGCGAAGCGAAAGCCGCCGCCTCGCCGAAGGAAGGTTGAGCCACGGCGGAGCCGAGGCCTGCGCCGACAAAGACGAACCTCATTCGGGAAAAGCGGAACCTCCAACTCGCGCTCCAAGGCTATGATCTGCTCGAAAAAAAGCGTGAGATTCTTGTCATTGAGCTCATGAAACGCATGGACACGCTGGAACTCCTCGAACGCGAAATCGCGAAGATGACCGAGGAAGCCTACGAGTCCTTGCGAAAGATGCTGCTCTCGGTCGGACGCGAGCGCGCGCTCTCGATTTCGGCGTTACCGGTGCGCGACATCACGCTCTCGGCGTCGTACATCAATGTGAGCGGCATGCACCTTCCAACGCTCGATGTGCGCGCGAGCGCTCCTGTGCTTCACTATTCTTTTATGAATTCATTTGCCGTATGTGACGAAATCGTGATAGAGGTTACCGAGCTTCTTCAAAAGTTGTCGACAGCTGCTGGAATGAGGTCCATCGTGTGGCGCCTCGCGCGCGAAGTGCGAAAGACGCAACGGAGGGTCAACGCGCTGGATAAAATGGTAATCCCTCGCTCGCGTGAAATCGTGAAGTTCATCGATGCTTCGCTCGATGAACGGGAACGTGAATCGCTGTTCGCGGTCAAAATGCTGAAACAGCGGTTGTCCGAACAGGAATGATCATGAAGAAAATGCTGGAAACCGTACTTGTGGCGATCAATGGCTCAGATGCTTCAATCTGCGCTTTCAAGTATGCTTTAGCCCTGAAGAAGGCTATAGGTACGAGAATTGTCGCATGCTACGTGGTCGATACTGCGACAATTCGACAATTGGCCCTGTCCAGATTTTTCGTGCCGGAAGAGAGTGAGGAATACGAGCGAAACCTCGAGAACTCAGGTCAACGCTATTTAAATTTTTGTATCGAACTTGCACGTCAAAAAGACCTTTCTATTGAGACGATGATCCGCAAGGGTTCCGTCTCCGGCGAACTCGTGAAATATTCCATTGAACTTGGCGCTGACGCGATCATTCTTGGCGGCAATCCTGCGGACGGCCTCTATCGCGACGCCATCGCTGACGCGAATCACGAAGTGCTGAAGAATGCTCGCTGTCCGGTCCTTTTTGTTAAACCGCCTCTAAGCGATGAGTATTACAAGACACTGTGAGGCCTTTCGCATCATTTTGAAAGTGCAAGATTGAGCAGGGGGTCCGATCCGTCGCGGTACTCTTCGAATGTGGGTACTCGACACCATTCCGGCATTGGACTCAGAAAACCATTCGCGGGCTCGATTCCGCTCGTGGCCGAGTATTTCCAGAATTTTTTCGACATACCGACGACAATCCTCGAGTTGGCGAGTCGGAAGCGGTATATCTCTCCGTAGTGATCGATGGGCTCGATCATCGGTTCGCTTGCGAGAATCGCGTTGCCGCTGTCGGGATCTCCTGAAGCGCCACAGGCTTTGAGAATGTCGCCGGTGTTCATGAGTGCCGACGAAAATGTGTAGGGGCCGATAAGGAGAATTACTCCACCTCGTCGAATGCGGTTCCAGGATTGCTGGGGCAAGATCGAAACGCCATGTACAGTGTTTCGGGGTGATCCTCGAGCATGGTGTGCCAGATTTCGACGCCGGAATTCCGCCTGGATACCGCGGTAGGGGCGGCCGGATCCATGGCATACTTCCAATTGCGACCGCTCGCTTCTTCGCTTGTCACTTCGGGCACGGTGTATGGCGTCGATTCAGCGACAAGCTTAAGTCCATCGCTGTCGGCGAGGCCCAATCCCCGCATGACCGATTCGGCGAGCAGCGCCTCTTCCTTGCGCCGCTCGAGGCCAGGAGCGCTCAGTCCCGATTCGACACTGAGGGCGGGGGCGAGCTTTTCCAGCGCGTACGATACGCTGAATCCGCCAATGCCATCGACTTTTTTCCCGAGCGCGGCACCGTACTCCGGAGCTTCGGCCCCCGGGCCGGGGAGCATTACGGCATAGACACGGAGCTCAAACTCGGTAGTGGCGTAATCGTCGCTTCGAGCAAAAAATCTGAGCGCGATGGGGTACTGTACTTCGGGCGACGCGTTGATGCGCGTGTGGCCATATCCGCCTTCCACGCGTCCGCGGAAAGCGTATCGAGCAAATTACCGTACTGCGACCAGGAGATGGGCGAGGCGCGGGGAGCAAGGGAGGCTGCCAGCATCGTAAAGGCCGCCACCATCGCTGAGATCATTTTTTGAATTTTCATTGTCTGATGATATTATCAATCATAGTTAGTGACGTTCAAGGCGCGTTCTATTATATAAAAAATATTTAATATATTGGAATTTCGCAAAATGTATAGTATTATTCAGTTTAGAAAAGAAGAGCGTAAACCTAGGAGGCAGTGTATGATAAAAACAGTAGGTGACATTCTCAAGTCCAAGGGCAGCGG
Organism: uncultured Treponema sp.; assembly: GCA_964466815.1. Classification (GTDB taxonomy): domain Bacteria; phylum Spirochaetota; class Spirochaetia; order Treponematales; family Rectinemataceae; genus Rectinema. The sequence goes on along the minus strand of CAYXOW010000002.1, from coordinate 20,280 downwards.
CGCGGTGAGCGTCCTCCCCAGTGACAATGTCATTAAAGCGCTTGAAATCATGGCGGAAAAGAATATCGGCGCCGTTCTCGTCATGGACAATCAAGGAATTGTGCACGGTATTTTCTCGGAGCGCGATCTGGCGAGAAAAATGATCATCAAGAGCCACAGCTGCGAGAACGAAAAGGTCGAGAGCATCATGACCAGCAAGGTCATCTTCGTGCAGCCCGAGACAACGATCGAATCCTGCATGAACCTCATGACTGAGCACCGTATACGGCATCTTCCCGTGCTTGAAAATAATAAGGTCGTCGGGATCGTGTCGATCGGCGATGTCGTGAAAGCCCTCATCGAAGTGAAAGACCGAATCATATCAGAACAAGCATTCGAGCTTGGCCAGGCCGAACGGGCTAAACAGACGGGAGTTGTGTAAGGACAGGCATCGCTCCCTCTATTGCATTTCAATAATTCGGGGTACACTTTCGACTAGTCTGAAATTGGGTGAGGATCGATGATGATCACACTGAAGCATTTCACAATGTCTGAAGTGCCCGAATTGAGCGCGGCCAAATTTGGCACTCGTCCTGCGCTCTCCATGGTTGCGGGGGCTGTTTTCAATTTTCGCGATGTTGAGCGTATAAGCAGAGGAATCGCAGAATTCCTTATTGGTCAAGGTATAAAAAAAGGCGACCGAGTCGCACTTCTCGCCGAAAACTCTCCCCAATGGGTTATGACATGGTTGGGAATCGTCAGGGCAGGCGCGGTAGTCGTACCTATTCTCACCGATTTCATACCTTCTCAAATCTGCAATATCATCGAACATGCCGAGGCGGGCGCCGTTTTTGTGTCGAACAAACTGCGCTCTAAACTGAAAGAACTTCCAAAATCCATCTCGATCCACGATATTCACGAGCCGCACAATCCAACCGATTCCGCGATATCTTTTCCCGAAGTCGTCTCAGATGATCTTGCCATGATCGTGTACACATCGGGCACGACCGGGCTCTCCAAAGGCGTCATGCTCACGCATCGCAACATCCTCTCCAACGCGACGGCCTGCAAGACCATCATCACGCTTCATCGCACCGACAGGCTCCTCTCGATTCTGCCTCTGGCGCACACCTACGAGTTCACGATCGGCACCGTAATTGCGCTTATCTCCGGCTCGCACATTCACTACCTCGACAGGCCTCCTTCGGCGACGGTGCTCATACCCGCCCTCCAGGCGGTCAAACCGACCATCATGCTCTCGGTGCCTCTCGTCATCGAAAAGATTTACCGCAGCAGCATTAAGCCGACGCTCGATGGCATGAAGCTGTACCAGAGCAAGCTCTTTAAACCGCTCCTTATCCTATTCGCGGGAATCAAACTGAAAAAAACCTTCGGCGGGCACATACGATTTTTCGGCATAGGAGGCGCTCCCCTTGCGGCCGATGTCGAAGAATTTCTTAAGAGGGCGCATTTCCCCTACGCAATCGGCTATGGTCTCACCGAAACGGCGCCGCTCCTCGCGGGCTGCGGGCCCCGAACGACCTTTCTGCGTTCCACAGGACCGGCCCTCAAGGGTGTACAGCTGCGCATCGCCGATCCGCATCCCGATACGGGCGAAGGCGAAATTCAAGCAAAAGGTCCCAATATTTACAAGGGCTACTGGCGCGACGAGGCGCGCACCAAAGAAACGTTCACTGACGATGGCTGGTTCCGAACGGGAGACCTCGGTTATTTCGACGCAAAGGGACGCCTTTTCATCCGTGGTCGCAGCAAAACGATGATCCTCGGAGCTTCAGGCGAGAACATCTACCCCGAAGAGATCGAGTCGATCCTCAATCAAGTGCCGGAGATCGCCGAATCGCTCGTGGTCGAGGATGAGGAGGGGCTCACCGCTCTCGTCTATCTCAAGAGCGAGGTGCTCGAAAATCTCGAGGCCCGCATTCAAGATGGCATCGACGCAGCGGGCGATCTCAGTTCGCGCGTAGGGCAGGCTCTTGCAAACGCCGAGAAGTCGGTTGCCGGAACCGTGAGCCATGCGGTGAGCGATGCCGAGAGGACAATCGAACATCTGCTCGAGCGCATACGAAAGGAAACAAACTCCAAGCTCGCAGGCTTTTCGCGCATCCAGCGCGTAAAAATTCACCCCGAACCCTTCGAAAAAACCCCAACGCAGAAGATCAAGCGGTTTTTATATGGGAAGAAAAAAGGCGAAAATTCCGGGCAGCGCCCTCAAAAAACCTAATTTGAGATAGATGGACGATGATTACACTAATCGCTCCCTATGCGAAGATGAAGGAACTGGCCGACTCGGTTCTCTACCGATACGATATCCCTATCTGCACGGTGATAGGCGATCTCGGAGAGGCAATGGAATCTGCACGACAGGCTGCGGCCGAAGGATTCATCATTGTAAGTCGTGGAGGTACGGCCAAGCTCATTCGCGATACCCTCGCAGTCGATGTCATCGAGATCGGTATATCGCAGTATGAACTGCTTCGAATTCTAAAACCCTACATCGGCACGAGGAAGCGTGTTGCGGTAGTCGGCTTCCGTTCTCTTACTGAACCAGCCGAAAAACTCTGTAATATACTCGGTATCTCGGTTTCCGCGCTTCCTGTGGATCATGAGGAGGAGATTGGGCTCCGGATGAAAGCGCTTCAAGATTTGGATATCGACTGTCTCATCGGCGACATGGTCACGATCCGCACAGCGAAGGGAATCAAGGCTGATCTTCATCTCATTGAGTCCGACATGGATGCTATCATAGACGCGCTTGATAAAGCGGCTGTCGTTGCGCGGAGCATTTGGCTCCAGCGTGAGAGCGATCTCAGGATACGCGCTATTTTCAACACAGTTCAGGAGGGGATTATCTCCGTTGATAAGAGCGGTATCATCGACCAGATCAACTCCAAGGCCGGGGAAATGCTGCGTTCGCCCAATCTGCGTAGCAAAAGCATGAATACGATCATTCCCGACCTCGATCTACCCACTATTGTGCGCGAGAGTCGCGATTCATTCGGAAAAGTAGTAGAAGCGAACGGCCACCGCGCCGTCGCGAACATCACACCGATAATTCTGAATGGGGATCCCGAAGGCGCTGTCATCGTGCTGCAGGAAGTCGGCAAACTCCAGGATCTCGAAAAGAGAGTGCGCAAACAACTCTTCGCGAAGGGACTCATCGCCCGCCACCGCTTCGAGGACGTTGTCACTGATTCACGAGCGATGCGGGAGTGTCTCGCGATAGCTCGACAGTACGCCGTGACGACGAGCAATATTGTCATCTACGGTGAGACCGGAACCGGCAAGGAACTGCTCGCCCAAAGCATCCACAACGAAAGCCCTGCTCGCGAAGGTCCCTTTGTTGCGATCAACTGCGGCGCGCTGCCGCCGACACTCCTTGAGAGCGAGCTATTCGGCTACGTCGAGGGTGCGTTCACAGGGGCGGTGAAAGGTGGCAAAGCGGGGCTTTTCGAGCTCGCGCACGGGGGGACGATTTTCCTCGATGAGATCAACGAGCTGGACTTTCAGCTCCAGTCGAAGTTGCTACGCGTGCTCCAGGAACGCGAGGTAATGCGCGTGGGAGACACCAAGATCATTCCGGTATCAGTGCGCGTTATCGCCGCATCGAATGTTCCGCTCCGTGACGAGGTCGAAAAGGGTAGAATCCGGAAGGATCTCTTCTATAGGTTGAATGTACTCGACGTACGCATTCCTCCGTTGAGGGAGCGCCGCGAAGATATCCTCACGCTGTTTGAACGCTTCGCGCGAGAGTGCGCCATCCGAAGCAG
>CAYXOW010000002.1:15484-16498 GCA_964466815.1 uncultured Treponema sp. | reverse complement strand
CAGAATAAAAAACGAGATGTCGATCTCAGAGGAACTCGCTGAGCGGTTGCAAGCGTACTCTTGGCCCGGAAATGTGCGGGAACTTGAGAATGTCGCGGAGAAATATATGGTGCTCCGTCGGCTTTTCGATGAGCAGCGGTCCGCGGACTTGGTGGTCGAAGCCTTCGACGCAGAGGATGGAGTTGGGGTTTCCACGAAAGAATCTGAACGGGGCGCAGGCACGCTCGAAGAAATCGAGGCACACATCGTGCGCGAGGTGTACGAGGATGAAGGTCGAAATGTGAGTAGAGCCGCGAAACGACTCGGCATCGATCGACAGACGCTGAGAAAAAAACTTGGAAATAGTGCGGATTCCTGAGAATCTGACTTCGGGGGCTTTCCACGCGTCGAGAGTCATCCGCGCATATGGGAAGCGGTTCATATCTTCGAGATGTGAAGAAATAATCACCACAGTATTGAAATTTTCACCAGTACGCCTGCACTGAAGTCCATGCAATAGGCGTGGGCATCGATATTTCACTTTTGCGAAGACTGTCGATTCTCGCATTCTACGTAAAATTGTTGAATCGGACGCGGAAAGAGTGTGCTGACTTCTTGGACTATAAAATATTTATATATCAATTAAATTGGCATACCTCTTGCAACAATTGTGTCTGGCGAAAAATGTATCATCCCATGTGTATACACTATGCATGCCTTATCGGAGGAGAACAGAATGGCTGAAACGATGAAAGCGTTGGTTGAGTATCCAAGCGGAGAGCTCAAACTCGAACAAGTTCCTGTGCCCCAAATCGGAAAGACGAGATTCGCGCCCCACGACGTGCTTGTTGAAGTTGAATATTGTGGCATCTGCGGCAGCGATATCTACAAGTTTACCGCGAGCGATGAGGAGAAGTCCGACATTCGCCATGTTCCAGCCCCTGTTGTGAGCGGACATGAGATCGTCAGCGTCGTTCGCGCCGTTGGCAGCGCGGTTACGAGTGTACAACCTGGCGACCGCGTTGTGCACGAGAT
>CAYXOW010000002.1:5510-15427 GCA_964466815.1 uncultured Treponema sp. | reverse complement strand
AATATTTGCAACACTATCGAGCCCATGAAGGGCCGTGCCCACTATGTCACGGGCGGCGGCTTCGCCGACTACACGATGTGGTCGGAGCACCAGCTCCATAAGATTCCCGAAAATGTCAGCTCGAAGGCAGCGGTGCTCATGGAGCCTCTTGCAGGTTCGATCCACTCAGTAATCACGAGGATGGGCGTCAAGGCGGGCGAGTCCGTGGCTATCCTAGGCCCAGGCGCTCGCGGGCTTCTCATGCTGCAGGTGTGCAAAGCCATAGGCGCGGGCCCGATCATCATGACCGGCATCACTCGCGACGAGCCTTATCGGCTCGCGATGGCGAAGAAGCTCGGCGCCGACCTGATCGTTAACGTCGAGAAAGAAGATCTGCGCAAGAAAGTAGCCGAGTTCACGAATGGAATCGGTGTCGATGTCGTGCTCGAGAATACTGGAGCCGTTGAACCGATTGCCGAGTCACTCGATATCGTCCGCAAAGGCGGACGTGTCATGTGGGCCGGTGGCGGCATCCGAGGCGGTATCGTCGCCCCTGTCGACACGAGCAAGATCATCGTCAAAGAGCTCGATGTGCGCGGCGAAATTTCCCAAATTCCCTACGACTGGAAGACGGCGATCCATTTCGCGTCGACAGGTCGCGTCGAGCTCGAGTCTCTCGTAACGCACATATATCCGCTCGAGCGATGGCACGAAGGCTTCATGCTCGCCGCCACGAGCGCGGACTGCCTGCGTGTCGCGCTTCAACCTTGAATATGAAAGCTCACGGCCGGCGTAATCCGGCCGTGAACTAAATTCATATTAGTTCAATTTTTATTTTTTTGGGAGGCATTTATGAGAAAAGGAATTGCGGTATCCATCATGTTCATGGCAGTGATCGCGTTCGCGTTCGGACAGGCGAACTATCCGACGAAGCCGATCACGGTTCTCCAGGGCTTTGCCCCCGGCGGTGGCAGCGATCAGCTCGCCCAACTCACCCAGCCCTTCCTCGAGAAAATTCTCGGGAAGACTTTCATCAACCAGTACATTCCCGGGGCTACGGGCGGTATCGCGTGGTTTCAGCTTGCGAAGCAGAGTCCGAAGGATGGTTACACCATCAGCATCACCAACACGCCGATGCTCATGACCAACTACATCATGAACCCGGATTTCAAGTACACGATCCACGATCTCGAACCGATCGCCAATGTCGTGACCGATCCTGGCATCATCGTTGTCGGAAAGAACAGTCCCTTTAAAACGGTCCAGGATTTCCTCGCTGCGGCGAAGGCCAATCCCGGCAAGATCACTGTCGCGAACTCCGGAACTGGTGGCGACGATTTCTTTACAACACTTCTTGTCGAGAAGGCGACCGGCCTCAAATTCCAGATGGTCCCCTTCAACGGTGACGGTCCATCATGGCAGGCGGCCATGGCTGGCAAGGTCGATGTGAGTTTCACCAACCTCGGCGTCACCTACGCCCAGATTCAAGCAGGCAATCTTCGAGCTCTCGCGCTCTTCGCGGAGAAGCGCGATGCGTCAGTGCCCGATCTCATAACTTTCCGGGAAGCTGGGTTTGATGTCGTGTCCGGTTCTTCTCGCGGCTATTCCGCGCCGAAGGGTATCCCTACCGTAGCCAGAGACAAGCTTATCGCTGCTTTTGCACAGATGGTGAAAGATCCTGAGTTCGCAAAAGCTGCTGCGAAATTGGCGCTGCCGATGGATGTCAAGCTTGGCGATGATTACGCAAAGTATCTCGCCGATCAGGAAACCGCCTTCAGGGGCGTGTGGGAGGAAGTGAAGGATCAGTACCAGACGAAGTGATGGTATTGGAGCGGGTTGTCGAATGAATTTCGGTAGCCCGCTTTTCGAAGACTATGCTTGCCTGTTCGAATCTATGAGTGAGGGATTTCATGAGACGGAATGTAATTACAATCATAATGGGATTGCTGTTCATTGCGATCGCAATGTTATTTTATACACTGAGCCTCCATATGCCGCGGGAGGCGTACCTCCTTCCACGTCTTCTGGTATACGTGATCATCCCTCTCAGCGCGGCAATGATCATCGAGTCTTCCATTGATATGAAGAAAGAAAAGGCGAAAGCAGTAGCGCGAAATGGTAACACTCTTGAGGATGAAGTCGCCTCAGCCGGCAGTTGGACGGCACAGGCTTCGCTCGATAAAAAGGTAGCCTTGAAGGGTACGATCTTTGTGCTGTTCATTGCGGCCTACGTGGTATTGATCCAGAATCTTGGCTATTTTATCGCGACTCCTCTTTTTATCGTGGCGGCATTCTTGCTGCTTAAATCGACCAACATCCTTGTCAGCATTATCACGGCAGTCGGGTTCAGCGGCTTTGTCTATGCGCTGTTCGTGGTATTCCTGCACTTGCCCGTTCCCATGGGAATCCTTGCAGGTCTCATTCAGTAAAAGAGGTGGTCGAAGATGTTTTTCACTCCAACGATCGTCAATAATATTCTTGGAGGACTGCATAATCTCCTCCATATTTCAAATATCCTCTTCGTGCTTCTCGGAACTCTCATCGGCCTCTTCGTCGGCGCAATGCCCGGGCTCTCGGCGACGATGGCTATCGCGCTGCTCTTGCCGCTCACCTTCGGACTCGATCCCGCGACCGGCATAAGCATGCTCGCCGCGCTCTATATGGGAGCGATGTACGGCGGCTCGATTTCGGCGATCCTCATCAAGACGCCCGGAACGCCATCGGCCGCAGCGACCGTTCTCGATGGGTATCCCTTGGCCCAGAAGGGGCAGGCCGGCAAGGCACTCGGCATCTCTCTCGTCGCGTCGACAATAGGTGGCCTTATATCAGGTGCCGCGCTTCTTCTTGTCGCTCCGATACTCGGCAATATCGCCCTCGAATTTGGGCCGGTGGAGCTCTTCGCCGTAGGCGTGTTCGGCATGACCATCATCGGTTCGCTCACCGATAAATCCGTCATAAAGGGACTCCTATCGGGTGTGATGGGCTTACTCATCTCGACGATTGGCATGGACATGATATCGGGCACCGCACGTTTTACATTTGGCATTCTCAACCTCTACTCGGGGGTGCCCTTCACCGTGGCCCTCATCGGCCTCTTCTCGATTCCGCAAGCCATCAGGCTCTCGATGCAAGACGAGGCGACATCTTCGATTAGTAGCGTGAAAGATAGGATGCTTCCATCGTTCAGAGAATTGCTCCGCATGATGCCAACCATACTTCGATCTTCGGTGATTGGCATTTTTGTAGGACTTGTGCCAGGTACTGGCGGCGATACGGCGTGCTGGTTCGCCTACAATGAGACGAAACGTTTTTCGAAACATAAGGAACTCTTCGGAACGGGTGTCCCCGAAGCCATCGCCGCGCCCGAATCCGCAAACAACGCGGTGGTCGGCGGCGCGCTCATTCCGACTATTTCGCTCGGGATCCCCGGCAGTTCGGCAACCGCGGTCCTGATGGGCGGCCTCATGGTGCATGGCATAATGCCAGGCCCCACGCTCATGACCCAATACGCGAATGTAACGTATACGCTGATATGGGCTGTCATCTTCTCGGTCATCGCTATGTTCGTGCTCGGGCTCCTCTTCACGAGGGCAAGCATTTTCGTTACGAGGATTAAGAATAAGGTGCTTGCACCGATCATCGTTATTCTATGCGTTATCGGCGCTTTCGCGATCAATAATTCGATGTTCGATGTCCTTTTGATGTTCGTCTTCGGGCTCCTCGGATACTTTATGGATATGATAAAGATGCCAACGGCGCCGATGGTGCTTGGCCTTATCCTGGGAAGTCTCGTGGAGTCGAGTCTCTACCAGTCGCTCGCGATTGGTCATGGCAGCGCCACGATTTTCCTCTCGAGCCCGATCGCCATCGTTTTGCTGCTACTCTCTGCGCTCTCGATACTACAAGCGACTCCCCTCTTCAACTTCCTCAGAAAGAAAAGGAAAACCTTATGAGCACAATCGACAATCTTCTCGACAATATTCCGCTTCCGCGCATGGTGAAAGTGCGACAGAATTTCGATCGCCCAGTCATCGCCGACCCAGAGCGCGAATTCGTCGAGCGTCTCAATGCGAAGGGTGTGCTTTCGCGAGTCAGAAAGGGCATGAGTATCGCGGTGACGGTTGGTTCGAGAGGCATCTCGAACCAACCGCTAATGGTAAAGACCTTGATTCGCGAACTTAAAGAGGCCGGTGCTGAGCCTTTCATCATTCCCGCGATGGGGAGCCACGCGGGGGCGACGGCAGCAGGGCAACGTGGCATGCTCGAGGGGATGGGGTTCACCGAGGATGCGATGGGAGCACCTATCCGCGCGACTATGGAGACGGTCATCATCGGAACCACGTCGAACGGGCTTCCCGTCAACATCGACCGCTACGCAGCTGAAGCCGATGGAATTGTGGTCATCAATCGCATCAAACCGCATGTCGCTTTCCGTGGCCCTTATGAGAGCGGGCTCATGAAGATGATGGCGATTGGGCTTGGAAAACAGCGAGGCGCGGATATCTGTCATGAGCTCGGCTTCGGGAAAATGGCGGAAAATATTCCCGCGATAGGCAAGGTCGTGCTCGATTCGGGGCGGATACTATTCGCGGTGGGCAGCATTGAGAATGCCTATCATGAGACCTGCAGGATCGAGGTGCTCGCGCCCGATGAAGTTGCTACTGAAGAACCTAAGCTTCAGGCTGAGGCGAAGCGCCTCTCGCCGAAACTCCACTTCGACTCGCTCGACGTTCTCATCATCGATGAGATCGGTAAGGATATCAGTGGCACTGGTTTCGACACCAACGTGGTCGGGCGCTACCATACGCCCTTCATCTCAGGCGGGCCGTCCATCACCCGCGTCGCGGTGCTCGACATCACCGACGTGTCGCATGGGAATGGTAATGGGCTCGGTATTGTTGATTTCACCACACGCCGTGCCTATGGTAAGTTCGATTTTGAGAACACGTATCCAAATTCGCTCACCTCAACCGTGCCGATGAGCGTCAAGATTCCGATGGTACTCAAGAGCGACAAGCAGGCCATGCAGGCCGCTGTAAAGACCTGCAATATTCTCGATAAATCGAAAGTCCGGTTCGTGCGGATAAAAAACACCGTATCGCTTGGCGAAATCGAAGTGAGCGAAAACCTTCTCGACGAGGTTCGCGCGAATCCTTATCTGACTATTGTTCCGGGCTCAGAACCAGCCGCATTCGAGTTCGACGAAGCGGGCAATCTATTATGAAAGAAACTCGGATGCTAAAGAGTGACGAAATTACCGGAGGCATGGACAAGTCGGCCAATCGCGCGCTCTTGTATTCTCTCGGTGTGCGGCAGAGCGATCTTGGGAAACCTTTCATCGCGATCGTCAGCTCTTTCAACGAGATTGTGCCGGGATGCATGCCGCTGCGCACGCTCGCGGAAGAGGTGAAGGTGGGTATTCGCGATGCCGGAGGGCTCGCTTTCGAATTCAACACTATAGGTGTGTGCGACGGTATCGCGCAGGGAACCGACGGGATGCGCTGGTCGCTGCCGAGCCGCGATGTCATCGCATACTCGGTGGAGATAATGCTACAGGCGCATCGATTCGACGGAGCCGTTTTTCTCCTTTCGTGCGATAAAATAACACCCGGGATGATCATGGCGATGGCCAGGGTCAACATTCCTTCGATAGCGGTCGCGGTCGGAACGATGGCGGATGGCGAATTTAGAGGTGAGAAGATTACCACCTCGCTGATGCGGGAGTGTATAGGGCGTTGCCAGGCGGGAAAGATGACTCTGGAAGAGCTCACGGAAGTCGAGAGTGGAGCCTGCCCTTCGCTCGGAAGCTGCTCAATGCTCGGTACCGCAAATACCATGAACAGTGTGGCGGAGGTGCTCGGGTTGACGCTCCCTCGTTCGGCCACCATGCTCGCCGACACGCAAGAAAAATACGCGGAGGCACGCACGGCGGGTGCTCGCGCGGTTGAGCTTGTGCGCGAAGATCTGAAACCGCGCGAACTTATTACCGAGAAGAGTCTTGAAGACGCGGTCAAAGTCTGCCTCGCCATCGGCGGTTCGACGAATTCAGTGTTGCACATTCCCGCGATCGCCGCCGCAGCGGGCAAGAGAATGGGTATCGAGGTGTTCGAGCGTTATGCCGATCAGATTCCCATAATTCTCAAAATCAATCCCTCGAGCGCATCTACGATGACCGACTTTCATAGGGCCGGCGGAATTCCCGCGGTGCTGCAATCTTTAAGTGCGATGCTCACCCTCGATCGACCCGCGGTTAATGGCGCCGCAATGGCGGATTCCGCCGTGCATGCCGAATGGACTGATAAAACACTCATCAGGTCCACAGATCAAGCGTATGCCTCTAAAGGTGGAATTTCGATTTTGCGCGGGAGTCTCGCGCCTGAAGGCGCCGTCGTGAAGGCATCCGCGGTTCCTGCCCAGATGCGGCAGTTTTCGGGGCCCGCAATAGTTTTTGATAGCATGGACGCGGCTATCGTCGCGCTGAAGGCGGGGAAAATTCATGCTGGCGCAGTCATCGTCATCAGGTATGAGGGGCCGGTGGGCGGCCCGGGCATGCCTGAGATGCAACTCATCACCGCGATGCTCGCGGGAAGCGACCTCGCCGCGTCGACAGCTCTTGTGACTGACGGCAGATTTTCGGGTTCGACGCGCGGTCCCTGTATCGGCCATGTAGCACCAGAGGCTGCCAAGGGTGGTCCAATCGCATTTGTGCATGATGGCGACAGTATTATCATCGATCTCGATCGTGCGCGGCTCGAGCTGGATGTCGACCCGGAGGAAATCGCTCGACGGGCCTCGGAATGGGTCGCTCCACAGCAGAATTTGGATGGCGTGCTAGGGCTCTATGCTTCTCTTTCACCTGACACATCGAAAGGGGCCTTATGGAACTGAATTTCCCATGGATCGTCATTGCCGACGATTTCACCGGCGCCGCGGACTCCTCGGTGCAGTTCGCGACGACAGAAAAACCCGCGCGGCTTGTGCTCGATTGGCACAATAAGCAGGCGCTTGAGAATTCGATCGCAGCACTCGTCGTCGATACGGACTCGCGATTTTTATCCGCGCACGCCGCGTACCAGCGAGTCTACGATGCCACAAAGGCGCTCAGCGATGTGCGGTCAACACGGTATTATAAGAAAATCGACTCAACGCTCCGAGGGAACCCTGCGGATGAAATCGCGGCTGTCCTCGAGGCTGGTCAATTCAAGTTCGTGGTTGTGACACCATCTATGCCGAAAAACGAGAGGATCGTGAGAGAGGGTATCTGCTATGTGCATGGCGTTCCCCTTTCGTCCAGCTTCGCTGCTCGCGATCCCTTCACGCCAGTGATCACTTCTCGAGTGTCGAAGATATTCGAGCGGAGATTCGGAAATCAGATTCGTGAACTTCCACTCTCTGTGATTCGTTCGGGCAGTGATGTCCTTGCGCGAGAGGTTCGCGCCTCGCTCGAGAATGGCGCGCGACTCTTTATTGCGGATGCCGAGGTCATGGATGATCTGGAGACCCTCACCTCCTTGCGATCCATAGAAGGTGGACTTTTTGCCGGGAGTGCGGGGCTCGCTGAGGCGCTCGCAGTGAAGCGCGACACTTGGGAAGTAACCGAACCAGGTACGCGTATGAAATTTGCCTCCCGCGAGATGCTCTTCGTCGTAGGTTCGGTTACAGGTATGAGTATCGACCAGGCGGATAGGCTCGCTTCCTCAGGTGTCGGAGAATTGGTTGTAGACTGCGACGCGCTCCTCAGCGACCCCGACTCGGAGTATCGGAGGCTTCTCGAGCTCCTGAATCGACAACCCGATGACTTGCCAATCCTCATACGGACCACCGCCCCGAATATCGGCGACTTGAGCGAGATGTCGCGTGGTACCGATGCGCGGATAAAGGAATTTGGCGCTTCGATTTCTCGATTCGTCGGCAATTTCACCGCTGAGGTTGTGCGCGTGAGAAAATCGAAGTTTCTCTTCGCCTCCGGTGGCGATACCGCAGCACGAATCACAAGCGCGCTCGGGGCCGCGAGCATCGATTTTGTAAGCGAAATATTGCCGGGCATGCCATTCGGCAGTTTTTATTCCGACTTGACCCGTCAGGAGCTTCACTTTGTCTCGAAAGCGGGCGATTTCGGAAATTGCGATTCATTAGTCACCATACGCACCATGCTTACCCGTGAAGGATGAGCCAATGCGGCCAACTTCAGCGTAATAACACACAGGAGTACACAGTATGAGCGAACGATTACCGATCATTGGAATTTCCATGGGAGATCCGACCGGGATTGGCCCGGAAATCGCGGCCAAGGCCCTTGCGGACTCGTCCATATACGAGCGTTCCAGGCCCCTTGTCGTCGGTGATGCTTCAGCGATGCTCAAGGCGGTCAAAATTGCGCATAAAGATCTTAAAATTAACGCAATCCAAGAGGTTGCGCAGGCGAAATTCGATTTTGGTACGATTGATGTGATCGACCTGAAGGATGTCGATGTCGACAAGCTCGTCTATGGCAAGGTTTCTGCGATGGGGGGCAAGGCGGCTTTCGACGCAGTCAAGAAAGTCATCGACCTCGCTCTCGCCGATGAGATCGACGCGACCGTAACTGGCCCCCTCAACAAAGAGGCGCTCAACCTGGCGGGCTACCACTACACAGGGCACACCGAAATCTATGCCGATTTTACGCACACCAAAGACTACACGATGATGCTCGTCTCCGGAAAACTCCGTGTAGTGCACGTTTCCACGCACGTCTCGCTGCGCCAGGCATGCGACAATGTGAAGAAGGAGCGTGTGCATGCGGTCATCAAACTCGCCGATCAAGCGATGAAGGATTTCGGCATCGAAAAACCGCGCATCGGGGTCGCCGGTCTCAATCCGCATGCGAGCGATGGCGGACTCTTCGGTTTCGAGGAGACCCAAGAGATCATTCCTGCGATCGAGAGGGCAAGGGCGGAGGGCCTGACAGTCGACGGCCCTGTGCCGCCCGATACGCTCTTCTCGAAGGCGCTCGGCGGTCAATACGACATTGTTGTCGCGATGTACCACGATCAGGGGCACATCCCCCTCAAGGTCGTCGGTTTCACGTGGAATGAGACCGAGAAGCGTTGGAATTCGGTGAGTGGCGTCAATATCACACTGGGGCTGCCCATCATCCGCACCTCGGTCGATCACGGTACCGCCTTCGGCAAGGCCGGCAAAGGTACCGCCACCGAAGAGAGTCTCGTCAATGCGATCGACTACGCGATTCAATTCGCTAAGCAGCGCCTCATTCGAAAAGGGAAAAACGCATGAGCGACGATTCTAGCGGCGCGCGCGCGCCAAGGTACATCAAGGTCAATCCACGCGACAATGTTGCGATCGTTGTGAATGATGGCGGACTCCCCGTAGGATCGACTTTTCCCGACGGTCTCATGCTCGTCTAGTATGTACCGCAGGGGCACAAGGTCGCGCTCAGCCACATTGCCGAAGGCGAGGCGATCTACCGATACGGACAAGTAATAGGCATTGCCGCGCGTTCAATTCGACGTGGCGCCTGGGTCGAAGAGTCATCGGTGATGCTCCCCAAGGCTCCAGACCTCGACCATCTTCCGATCGCCACCCAAAAGGCTGCGCAACTGCAGAAACTTGAAGGGCTCTACTTTGAAGGGTACCGGAACCCCGATGGCAGTGTCGGCTCCAAGAACCTCCTCGGGCTCATGCCGAGTGTCCAGTGTTCGGCGGGAGTCATGGACTACGCTGTGGAGCGCATCCGGAAGGAACTCCTCCCTAAATACCCGCACGTCGAGGGAGTCGTAGCGCTCGACCACGATTACGGTTGCGGCGTTGCGATCAATGCCCCCGGTGCTGAGGTTCCTATCCGGACATTGAAAAATCTCGCCGCTCACCCGAACTTCGGTGGCCAGACGCTTATCGTTTCGCTGGGCTGCGAAATGCTCGTTCCCGAGTGGATCGCCCCT
>CAYXOW010000002.1:2428-5496 GCA_964466815.1 uncultured Treponema sp. | reverse complement strand
GCCGATATCATGAAGCTTCAAGACGAGAAGGGCTTCCAGGCCATGATCTCGCGTATCATGGCGATGGCCGAAGAACGTCTTGAGGTGCTCGAGAAACGGCGTCGCGAACCATGCCCGCTCTCTGACCTTGTGGTGGGAGTGCAGTGCGGTGGTTCCGACGCCTTCTCGGGCGTTACTGCCAACCCTGCTATAGGCTACGCAGCAGACCTCCTTGTCCGGGCGGGTGCGACGGTTATGTTCTCGGAAGTCACCGAAGTACGAGATGCTATCCACCTCCTGACGCCGCGCGTCGCGACTCCGGAAGTCGGCGCAGCCCTCGTACGGGAAATGAAGTGGTACGACGATTACCTGGCGCGCGGCTCCGCCGATCGAAGTGCGAATCCCGCCCCTGGCAATCGAAAAGGCGGTATCGCCAATATTGTCGAAAAAACCCTCGGCGCGACCGCCAAGTCGGGTACAAGCCCAATTTCAGGCGCCTTCAGTCCCGGCGAGCGTGTCACTACCAAAGGCCTCGTCTTCGCCGCGACCCCCGCGGGCGATTTCGTCTGCGGTACACTGCAACTGGCGGCCGGTATGCATGTGCATGTGTTCTCAACCGGCAGGGGAAACCCCTTCGGCCTCGCAATGGCGCCCGTCATCAAAGTCAGCTCGCGCAGCTACATCGCGCGCCAATGGCCCGACCTCATCGATATAGATGCAGGGCGCATCGCCGAGGGAGAGGCGACCATCGAAGAGGTGGGTACCGAAATTTTTGATTTTATCATCGACGCCGCAAGCGGCAGACGCAAACCTTGGGTCGATCGCCATGGCATCTATAACAGCCTAGCGCTCTTTAATCCAGGTCCGCTTGTATAAATTGACAGAGTAAAGGTCGAATTTAGGTTGAGGCCTACTACTTTCCCTGCACCATTCTTTTTTTCTCTTTTTCCGCGTACATTTTATTGTCGGCGATGTGCAATGTTTCTTCGATGCTTAAATTTGAAGTGTAGGGCAATTGCTCGATTCCGGTACTGACGGAGAGTTTGAATTTGGCTCCTGAGCTAGCGTTGAATTCCTCAATAAGGAAATGCAGTCGCTCGATAAGCTGCGACGGCGCTTGTGGATCATTGATGAGGCCCATCACCGCAAACTCATCCCCTCCCATGCGCGCAATGAGGTCAGATTCGCGAAAACTGCGCTTCAATACACTTGCCATGCTGCGAATGGCGGCATCGCCTTCCAAATGACCCAGCGTATCGTTGATCCACTTGAGCTTATCCATGTCGGCAAAGAGAATAAAAATGTCGGTCTGCTGGCGTCGCGCTAGGGTAATTGTGCGCTCCGAGAGAATGTTGAATCCTCGCCTATTGAAAAGGCCGGTCAAATCGTCGGTGAGACTGATCTGCTCGAGCTCTTTGCGCAGCTGCATCGATTCGGTGATGTCGCGCAATACAGAGAGCGTCATCGATTCATTGTCCCAATCGGTCGAAACTGACCGGACATCAAGGTACATCGTGTTGCCGTAGGGATCTTTGATCTCGATTTCCTTTTGGATCGAAATATCTTCCTCAATCGGAAGTGGAGTTCCAATGAGTTCCTTCGAGTCCTTTGAGAACATTGTGTGCGCTGCGGGATTGGCGTAGCGGATGATTCTCTTGTTATCGTAGACGAATATAGCGTCCTGATGTGTTTCAAGGAGCTGGCGATAGTTGCGCTGCAGAACGATTATATTATCGAGCGCTTCTTTGAGCTTGTTGTTGGAAACGAAGAGTTCTTGGTTTTTCTGAATGGCGCTCTCGTAGGTCGAAAGCAGAAAATCGATCATCTGTATGCGCGTCGAGTTGATAAAATATTTTTTCCCCGCGAAGAACACTTCGATGCCGATTTCCGATCCGCGTTGTTTACGCATTTCAGCGTTGGCGAGAATATACCGAATGCGCGAAATGAGCGCATCTTCGTTATATGGTTTTGTGGTGAAATTATCGGCTCCCGCTTCAAGAGCTCGGATCACATCGGTAGGATCCGAGAGTGTGGTGACAAGCATGATAGGTGTATCTTTATAGGCAGGGTTTTCGCGAATTTTTCGACATAGCTCAAAACCGTTCATTTTAGGCATCATTACGTCGCTGATGATAAGGTCTGGACTGGAGTGTCCCAAAAAAGCCAGAGCTTCCGCTCCATTTGAGGTATGTTCGACATGAAAACCTTCGGACTCGAGGGTATATTTGAGTCGCATGGCCTGGGTTATGCTATCTTCGACCAATAATATCTTGATGCTGGTCATTGATTCTGCTCCTTTTCGATTTGTTGCATAGGAATAAGAGTAGTGAGAATTTTCGCGATCGAAGCGGGATCTGCGTGGCAACACACAGCTCCTCGCTTCTCCGCTTCGCCCGGCATACCGTACACCACGGAACTTTCTCTGTCTTGTGCAATAGTCAGTGCTCCGGCATTTTTAAGCTCGAGAAGACCTTCCGAGCCGTCGCGCCCCATGCCGGTGAGCAAAATGCCTATGGCGCGCGCCCCATACGATGTCGCTATGGAATGGAAAAGCGCCTCCACGGAAGGCACAATGAGTTCATTTTCTGCAGGCGTTTCAAATTCGATGATCCCCGGGTATCGCAGTTTCATATGATTTCCACTCGGTGCGATGTACGCGGTCGCGTTCTGAATTCGAGTACCTTCGACCGCAAGCGTGCAGTGAAGGGCGCAGGTCTTATCGAGCCATTCCGCAAAATTACGCTCCAGTCCGGTCGCAATGTGCTGTACGATGACAATAGGAATGGGAAAATTCCCAGGGAGAGCAGCTATAATCTCCTGGATCGCGGGCGGGCCGCCGGTCGAGGCACCGATGGCGACAATCTCTGGTGGATTTCGCTCTGCCCAGTCGCTCAACTGATCTCGCGTGAGGAGTTTTACGGAAGGAACAGCCTGTGAATCACAGGGCAACGCAGAATCTGCAGTATACTTCGCTTCGAGCGGGCTCATTTTTTGTTGTGCGCTAGAGGCACGAGGTTTGACTTTTGCCTTCGAGAGTCTTTTTATAAGCTCTATAAGCTCCTTCGCTTTGTCGTAAAAATCAGGCGATC
>CAYXOW010000002.1:1923-2406 GCA_964466815.1 uncultured Treponema sp. | reverse complement strand
ATTGCGCCGAGCGCTCCCGCTTGTAAGGCGCGGAACGCCTTTTCCGCAGAATAGGATTGCAAAGAGTGCGAAATGATGACGATGGGGATCGGCACTCGTTCGAGAATGCGCTTGGTGGTTTCAAAACCATCGATACCCGGCATTTCGATATCCATAGTGATGATGTCGGGTTGAGCGATTCTTTTTTCGTCGATGAGCGCCAGCGCCTCCTGCCCATCTTTTGCTTCACCGACAACGTCGATATCTCCGCTCAGATGAAAAATATAGTTGAGAAGCTGCCGCGACACGATCGAATCGTCGACGATCAGGACCTTGATCATGCCACGCTCCGTTCGGAAAGCCTTTTCATGCAAATCGCCTCATATAAATCGCCGTATTGTATCGAGCAGGTTGCTCTGCGCGAAATTGCGCTTGGTAATGTATGCGTTGGCACCTACTTCAATGCCTTTTTCCATGTGCGCTTTGGATTCGAGCGCGGTAACG
>CAYXOW010000002.1:0-1906 GCA_964466815.1 uncultured Treponema sp. | reverse complement strand
GCACTACAGGGATGTGCATGAGATCTTGATCCTTGCGAATGCGCTCCGTCAAACCGAATCCATCGAGCCTCGGCATTTCGACATCGCTCACGACGAGGTCGAATGGTTCCGATTTGAGCATCGTAAATCCTTCTATGCCATCGCTTGCGGCGCGCACCTCATATCCAGCCGCTGTCAGAATCGATGTTATGAGCGTACGCGAAGTGATCGAATCCTCGACTACCAGAATGCGCGAAGGGTGCGGCGTCGGCTTCACTTCACTGGAAGCGCCAGAAAGCGCAGTGTCGGTCGATTCCGCATCTGCACCTCTCGAAATTGCACTACCGGGCAAAGAAAATGCCATTTGGAGGATGTCGTTCATATTGAGAATCGGTATTACTTCGTCGTTCACGCCGATCGTCGCTCCATAGATGCCCTGCATACCCTGGAGAAGGTTGCCTAGAGGTTTTATGAGGACATCTTGCTCGCCCAACAATTCATCGATCACGAAGGCACACGCTCTTTCTCCGGATCGGCACACAATGGCCAGAATGTTCTCAGGTGTTTGCAAATCCATGGCGCGAGGAATCCTCAGCAAATCGCCTAAATGCACCACACTGATCGTTTCGTCCTTATAATCGATCACATTCGCGCTTCCCGCTGTGGTAATTGTGCTCTGAGGTATTCTGAGCCCCTGTTCGAGTGCCGACGAAGGAATAACGAAGGTTTGACCGCCGATGCGAATGAAATTTCCTTTGAACGATGCCTTTGAATACGGAATCACGAGATGAAATTCACTCCCGAATCCGACGCGCGATTCGATACGGATGGAGCCTTCGAGCGTCGTTATCGCTTCCTTGACGATTGCGAGCCCAAGGCCTCGCCCGGACAGGTCGGTGACGATTTCGCGCGTCGAGAAGCCCGATTCGAATAATAGGCCGTACAACTCTTGGTTGTTCAATGTATTCGCCTCAGTTTCCGTGAGGATGTGGCGTGCGAGTGCTGTTCGGCGAATGTGTTCAGGATCGATACCTTTTCCGTCGTCTGCGATGACGATTTCGATATGACGCGCATCTCGTTGAGAAACATGTATTCCGATGTGCCCGCGGCGAGGTTTACCATGGGCTTCGCGTGTGTCCGGCGTTTCGATACCATGATCGATTGCATTTCTAAGAATATGCATGAGAGGATCTTTGAGCTTTTCCAAGATTCGCTTTTCCAGCTCAATGGTCTGCCCCGATATTTCAAGGCTGACCTCTTTGCCTAGACTCTTTGCGATATCGTAGGCCGCTACCGGAAAAGAATCGAATACAACCGCGCAGGGGAGCATCAACAGAGATTGCGCATCTTCAATGAGCGAATCGATCGTAGTCGAGATGGAGAGCGATTCGGATGCGAGACGATGGGCGAGCGAATTCAGCACATGGAGTGTATCCCTGCGGGCTTGATGAGATTCATCCTCATTGCGCAACAGTGAAAGCGAAGTAGAGATCTGGGTTTGAACCTGTGTGAGGAGTTGTTTTACTCCGATAAGATTTTCGGCTTTGCGCAACAAGTCATCGATGCGCTCAGATTGCACACGAATGGTCGGTGGAATTGCGGTCTTTGAGATCTCGTTTTTTGAAATCTCGTGCTGAGGCGCGGTGTATTCCTTCGGTTCTTTCGACTCCGGCTTAAGCAGGGATTCTGAGGTCGGTGAGCTAGCCGACTTAAAAGTGGCTGCTGCAGCCGGTGGCGGAGAAGATACCGGCGGAGACGATTCTAAAGGGGGTGCATTGTACTGCAAGTTTTGAACTTTTTGCCCTTTTTTTACTATTAGGTCGAGCCTTTCGCACGTTGCGCGGATCTCAGCAGTAGCGCCACTGGAGTTCGAGAGTACTTGTTCGATAAGATGCAAGGCTTCATGGAGCGTATCCCAAAGCGACGT
>CAYXOW010000001.1:57068-58061 GCA_964466815.1 uncultured Treponema sp. | reverse complement strand
CGCTCGCCAGCGAATCCCGCGGCAAGTATGCCACCGTGCTGCTGTCCTACCGGGACCGCGCCTATCCCACCGAGGAGGGCATCCGCACCATCCTCATCAACCCGAACATCGCGACCAAGCAGACGAGCGAAGGCATGGCCGACGCGACGTACTTCCTCCCCGTGACTCCCGAATTCGTCACCCAGGTGATCGAAAAGGAGCGCCCGGACGGCATCCTGCTCTCCTTCGGGGGGCAGACAGCCCTCAACTGCGGGCTTGAGCTCCACAAGAGCGGTATTCTGTATAAATATGCGGTCGATGTGCTCGGTACACCCGTAGAAGCGATCGAGCTCACCGAAGATCGGCAGCTCTTTGCGGCGCACCTGCGGTCGCTCGGGCTCAAGACGCCCGAGAGCATGGCCGCGCTCAGTCTCGACGAGGCCGTAGCGCACGCAGCGGCGATCGGTTACCCAGTGATGCTGCGCGCAGGTTTTGCGCTCGGAGGCGCGGGCTCGGGCATATGCCGTAATGAGCGCCAGCTGCGTGCGCGGGCGGAGAAAGCCTTCGCCGTATCGCCGCAGGTCCTCATCGAGGAGTGGCTCGGCGGCTGGAAGGAGATCGAGTACGAGGTCGTGCGCGACGCAGCCGACAACTGCATCGCGGTCTGCAACATGGAGAATATCGATCCGCTCGGCATCCACACAGGCGAGAGCATCGTCGTCGCGCCGTCGCAAACCCTCACCGACGACGAGTACCACTCGCTGCGAAGGGTCGCGCTCAAGCTCATCCGGAGCCTCGGTATCGTCGGCGAGTGCAACGTGCAGTACGCCCTCGACCCCCGCTCGGACGAGTACAGAATCATAGAAGTGAACGCCAGGCTGTCGCGGAGCTCCGCGCTCGCTTCCAAGGCGACCGGCTACCCGTTGGCGTATATCGCGGCTAAGCTGGCGCTCGGCTTCGCACTCACCGATCTTCGGAACAGGGTGACTGGAGTCACCACCGCGTGTTTCGAGC
>CAYXOW010000001.1:50688-57039 GCA_964466815.1 uncultured Treponema sp. | reverse complement strand
ATCAAGATGCCGCGTTGGGACCTCTCGAAATTCAAAGATGTCGACACGCGGCTAGGTAGCGAAATGAAATCCGTCGGTGAAGTGATGGCCATCGGACGCTGCTTCGAGGAGGCGCTCCAGAAGGCCATCCGCATGACGGGCGTGAGTGAGTTCGGCCTTCAATTCGATGGAAAGCGAGAGCCAATCCCTGAAACCCAGCTCAAGAGTGCCCTCGCGCGCCCTACCGACAAGCGTCTCTTCGCGGTGTACCAGGCGCTCGCTGACGGGTGGACCGTGAAAAAAATCAGTGCGGCAACGGGCATCGACCCATGGTTCATCTATAAAATCGAAGAGATAGGAGCCTGCGAGCTCGAACTTCGGCGGGCGGCAGAAGAGACGCACGCGGGAGAAAAGGCGGCGACAACTGTCTCTGGGTACAACGGGCACGCCGGGCAGTCGCGCTCGAAGCGCGGCTCCATGCGGGCTGCATCGAATCCGCTGTCGCGGCTCGCGTCGGCCGGTGGTCTTTTGGCCAGGGCGAAACGTCTCGGTTTCTCCGATGCCGGCATCGCGGCGATATTCAATGTGGCCGAACTCGAGGTGCGCCGTCTGCGCGAGCAGCTCGGCATCCGCCCCGCAATCAAGCAGATCGATACGCTCGCAGCCGAGTACCCGGCACAGACAAACTACCTCTACAGCACCTACGGACAGATCGGCACAACCCCTCCATCGGCCAACGGTGGCGCCATAACAGGCGGAGTAACAGGTGCCATAACAGGCGCCGCGCTTTCTGGAGCCACACACACGTCGCTCCCACGCGACGATGTCAAACCCTCGCACCGCGGCATCCTCGTTATAGGGAGCGGCCCTTACCGCATCGGCTCCAGCGTCGAGTTCGACTGGTGCGCAGTGAGCGCCGCCGAAACGTGCCGCAACCTCGGCCGCTCGACTATCATGGTCAACTGCAACCCTGAAACCGTCAGCACCGACTACGATGTCTGCGACCGCCTCTACTTCGAGGAGCTCAGCTTCGAGCGCATCATGGACATCTACGAGTCGGAGGAACCTGCGGGAATCCTCCTCTCGATGGGCGGTCAGATCGCCAACAACCTCGCCCTCAAGCTTTTCGACGCAGGCGCCCTCGTGCTCGGCACTTCCCCCATCAATATCGACCGCGCGGAAGACCGGCATAAATTCTCCTCCCTCCTCGACGACCTCGGCATCGACCAGCCCGCCTGGGAAGAGCTCACGACGGTGAACGACGCGCGCGCTTTCGCCGAGAGAGAGGGCTACCCCGTCCTCGTCCGTCCGAGCTATGTCCTCTCGGGCGCGGCCATGAACGTGGCTTGGGACAACGAGAGTCTCGAGACCTTTCTCGGACTTGCGGCGGATATCTCGAGCGAGCACCCTGTCGTCATCTCGAAGTTCATCGAAAACGCCAAAGAGATCGAGATCGACGCAGTGGCGCGGCATGGCACCCTCCTCTACCACGCTATGACCGAACACATCGAGAACGCGGGCGTACACTCCGGCGACGCGACGGTTGTCTTCCCTCCGCAGCGGCTCTACCTCGAGACCGTGCGCAAGATCACGCGGATCACCGAAAAGATCGCAGCGGCCCTCGACATCACGGGGCCCTTCAACATCCAGTTTGTCGCGAAGCAGAACCACGTAATGGTGATCGAGTGCAACCTGCGCGCGAGCCGCTCCTTCCCCTTCTGTTCGAAGGTGTCGCGCGTCAACATGATCGACCTCGCGACCCGGGCTATTCTGGGCGAACCCGTGCAGGGTGCGCCCAATGCGATCTACGATCAGCCATGGGTGGGGGTGAAGGCGGCGCAGTTCAGTTTCTCGCGGCTGCACGGAACGGACCCCGTGCTCGGCGTGGAGATGGCCTCGACGGGCGAAGTGGGCTGCATCGGGAGCGAGTTCGACGATGCCTTCATGAAGGCGATGGTCTCGGTGGGGTATGCGCCGCGGATTAAAAAACTGCTCTTGTCGACGGGCCCGCTCGAAGACAAGCTCGAGTTCGTCGAGAGCGCGCGCATGCTGCGCGAGATGGGGTGCGCCCTGTACGCCTCGCACGGCACCGCGAAGTTTCTCAAGGACTTCGGGATCGAGGCGACGGCCCTCAACTGGCCGCTCCAGCCTGGCGAGCCTAATATTCTCACGATGATGAAAAAGCGCGAGTTCGACCTCGTCATCAACATTCCCAAGAACAATCGCAGACGCGAGCTGCAGAACGACTACCTCATCCGGCGCCTCGCGATCGATCTCAACATTCCGCTCTTCACGAACGTGAAGACCGCGCGCCAGTACATCGAGTCGCTGAGCTACACGAGGCGCAACGGAATCGAAATCAAAGCCTGGCAGGAGTACCGAGAGAACGGAGAGTGAAGGCGCGCAGGCGGGCGCGGCGCTCAAGCTGTGCGCCGCATCTTTTTGCACGCACCACCGAGCGATGACCGCGCGCCGCCCTACATCACCCTGATGAGCACCATGTAGAGGGCCGTACCGCCGATGATGGACACGAGCACGTTGCGCTTCCAGAAGTGCAGCGCCGCGGTGACAAAGCCAGCGACAAGCGCGGGAATACCGTGCGGCCAGGCGCCGAAGTCGATGTCCTTGTACGACGCGAACACGAGCACCACCATCACCACCGGCGGTAAAAAACGCTGCAGATAATCAAGAAGGGGCGGCGGCTGTCGCTTCGAGAAGAAAATGAAGGGCACAGCCCGCGTAAAGTACGTCACCACAGTCATCGTGAGCACGACAAGCAGTAGGTAGGTCAAACTCACGCACTGCCCCCTTTGCGTTCGATGTGGCCTCGGAGCAGCGCCAGCACGCCCGTCGCGAGCGCGAGGGCGATCAGCAGAAAATTGCGGGGGCTCACGAGGAGCGCGACCGCGCAGGCACCGAGTGCCGCCACATAGGGCTCGATGCGCTTCACCGCACGCACCTGCTCGACGAGGAGCACGATGAAGAGCGCGGTGAGCGCGAAGTCGAGGCCCGTCGTGTCGAACGCGAGCGCCGAGCCGACGATCGCGCCGATGAGACAGCCCATAACCCAGTACGACTGATTGAGCGCTGTGATCGCCGCGTAGAACTTCGTCGCGTCGACGGTGACGGGCGGCTTGACCGTCGTAAGGAGCCCGTAGGTCTCGTCGGTCAGCCCGAACACGAGGTAAGGTTTCCACGAGCCCGATTTCGAGAAGGGCCCGAGCATCGAGAGACCATACACCGCGTGCCGCCCATTCATGAGGAGTGTGAGGAGTGCGATCTCGAAGAGCCCCGCGCCACGCTGCATGAGCCCGATCGCCATAAACTGGGCGGCTCCCGCATAAATGAAGATCGCCATGACCGGCGACAGGTACCATGGAAGGCCCGCTGCCACGAGCGTAAGCCCGAAGGCGATGCCGAGCGTCACATACCCGAGAAGCACGGGAACGCTCGCGCGAATCGCCGGCGGAAGCACGAATCGCCACTCACTGCGCATAGCTGGAATTACCCTCTGCCTCGCCACGCGCTTCTTCAGTACCGTCTTCCGCGCCTCCGGCACCTTCTCCCTCATCTGGAAACACCATCGAGTAGTATCGATCGATCTTCGCCCCGAGCTCCATGATGCCGAAGTTGCGCGCCTCGCGGATATACTCGCGGCCACCGAAAAACACGAGGACGACCGGCACGGAATAGACAGAGAATTGACCTCTCGCCTCGGGAACGGCCTCGGTGTCGATGTAGTAGGAGCTCATTTTGGGGAAATGCTCCTCGACGAGAGAAATGACTTTCGGTTTGAGGCTCTTACAGACGCCGCAGTCCGGGGTTGAAAAGTAAAAGAGTGCTGCAGGTTCGCGCCGCGTGAGCTCTAAAAGTTCTTCGTAGGAATTTAATTCGCGCATGGTTATTTCACTATATAAAAACGACGCTTCATCGGCAATCGAGGCGCATATTACGCCCTTGCGCACGCCCTCAGGTTCGACTCGAAGAGTGTACCGAACGCGGTTGACGGCTTTTTCCGTTTGCGACTAGAATTTAAAAAAGTGACGCAATCTCGCGCTCAAAAGAGGCAACCATGCGAAAGCCCAACGCTTTATTTCTATGCAGCCTGGCGTTTTTCCTCGTCAGTGCCAGCGCCTTCGCCCAATACGGAACGACCCCCGCGACCATCAGTATGTGGAATAGAGGAGTCTTCAACCTCTACGAGAGTGCCACGGGTACCACCAGCGTAGGTCCCGACTGGATGGGCTACATACCACCTCAGGGGGCGTACAACGGACTCACCGTATCGTACGCGGCGGGAAGTGTGAGTTGGGTCATGACCGCCGAATGGGAGGGCGATTGGACAAAGGTGGACATATCGAAGACCGTGCTGAGCGAATTTTCCGGCTCGTACGCAATGTTCGGCGGCGCCGTGCGCCTCTCCGCGGGAAAAGTGCGCTCGGACGGTGGGTACAGATTTACGAACTTCGACACCGCCGGGTTTTCGACCCGTATCGCGGATGGCGAGACAGGCATCCTCCTCAACGTGCTTCCCGCTCGAGGATTGTCGATCGGAACCTTCCTCCCTGTACCGGTCGCGAGCCAGAGCGCAGCGACAACCTACCAACACATGAATTTTGGAGCCTCCTGGGAAATTCCTAAGCTTGCCACATTCAAAACATCCTTCAGACTGGAGCCCTACTCGATCTATGGCACTCTCTTTCGAGGAAAGGAATTCGCCTTCGGCGGACAACTCACGGCCGTGCCGAACTTAATCGCGACACTGGGGTATCGCTGGTTCATCGATGTCAACGAGCACGATTTTTTCACGAACGCTTCGTACCGCTTCCACACAACCAACCTGGGCGCCTACGCCTACATGAGCCTTCAAGGTTCGAACCTGTACAAGGGTTTTAAAGTGAACCCTGAACAGCTGCTCGGAAAATCGCCGCTTGTCGCCGGTCTATCTGTCGCATGGGGCGAAGATCCGAACCTGTGGTGGCTCAACGGCTGGGACATCAATCCGTATATTCGCTACGATTTCGGCGGATCATCTGTACAGTTCGGTGTCGATGGAACCTATGTTACTTCTTTCGCCTACAGAGTTCAGCTCGCGTACACGATAGGATTTTAATCGCGTTTTTTCCATAAATCTTGAAGCGCCGTAAATCTTGAAGCGCCGCGCCGATCTCACGCGTCTTTAATGCAGGAGACGCCGTGGTTCGGCACATGCTGGTTCGGCGTGTGCCGTTTCGGCCTGTGCCGAAATGGCACGACTCCACTGTAGGGGACAGCTTGGATCGGCGCGATTTTTTTTCTTGACGGTATTATTATCGCGTTATACACTCTTAAATAAAATTTATTAATGTGTGGAAATCATCAAATCAATATTTTCTATGGTTACGTTATATGAATTCTCGGAGGAGACAAGCTATGAAGCGGAGCTATGGAAAACTATTTCTAGTGGCTACTCTGTGCGCTGCGGTGTTTTTCTCGTGCGATGAGTTGAATATCGAGCCCTCCGCATCGCTTGAGATTCAACTTAGAACTGATTCGCGCGTAAAGACTCTCAAGCCCGAACTCGATCTCAACATAGTCAGCTACGATATCTATGGCACGGGGCCGGGTGGCGCTCATTTCGAAGCCCTTGGAATCAGCTCGGCGAATTATGTGCGTGAGAAACTCATCGCCGGCGATTGGTTCATCTACAGCGAAGGGAAGAACGCCGCTGGAGAGATTCTCGTCCGCGCCCCGCAGATCTTGGTGAAGCTTACCGCAGGCAGTACTGCAAGAGCCTCCTTAGTGTGCGTCCCCCTCGCGGGATCGGGCCAGCTCACACTCTCGCTCTCCTGGCCTTCGGACACGGTCACCACGCCCGAGATCGAGGCGACGCTTCGTCCATCGGGAGGCGAAGGCACTCCGACCGCACTTACTTTCGCGATGACCGGCGCGTCGAGTGCTGCGTACACGAGTGGTATGCAGCTCGCAAATGGTTTCTATGTTCTCAGCGTGAAACTCAAAGACGCGGCGCTTTCTGGACGCATTTTGTGGTCGAAAGTCGAGGCGGTCGAAATCTACAAAGACAAGAGCACCGAGGAAACGTGGGCGCTCAGCGCGAGCGATTTGGACGACTCTTACCTGCCCTGGCTTGTGCTCGGGCTCGGTTCAAACGCAAAGATGCCGATCAGCGTTGCACTGAGCGGTACGGTGCAGGAACTATCGGCTGGGGGAGCGATGACCATATCCGCCACCGCGAACCCTCCAGCATCGGCCTGGGACTGGTATCTCGATGGCGACCCGATTCTCGGTGCAAAGACGAGCAGCCTTGTCACGGGGGCCGAGCTCGCACCGGGAACCGCACACTCGCTTGCGGCGGTCGCGACGAGCGGCGAC
>CAYXOW010000001.1:49042-50639 GCA_964466815.1 uncultured Treponema sp. | reverse complement strand
GATCAGGATGGTGTCGGTGTCCACGGTGGCAGGGTGCGGGGTAGCGGGCGCGGTCGATGGGAGCGGCGCAACGGCTGAATTCAATTATCCGTCGGGGCTGGCGGTCGACGGCGCTGGAAATGTGTATGTGGCGGATAAATATAACAATAAGATTCGTATGATTGATCCCGTGGGCGTCGTCAGCAGCTACGCGGGTTCTGGGCTTCCAGGTTCGGCTGATGGAAACTATTTAACAGCGAAATTTAACCTTCCCAGCGATGTCGCCCTCGACACGAACGGCAACCTCTACGTCGCCGACACCGGTAATCACAAGATCCGAAAGATCACTCCAGCAGGCACCGTCAGCACCCTCGCCGGCACAGGCAGCCCCGGCTCTCAAGACGGCACCGGCACCTCCGCAAGCTTCAACTCGCCGAGCGGCCTCGCCCTCGACCCCGCAGGCAACATCTACATCGCCGACACCGGCAACAACCTCATTCGAAAAGTGAGCCCGCTCGGTATCGTCACCACCATCGCCGGCTCGGGCGTCCCCGGATTCGCCGATGGGCCCCACGATACCGCCAAGTTCAACCAGCCCGCCGATGTCGCCGTCGACCTTACCGGCGCCATCTACGTTGCAGACAACGGCAATTGCCGTGTGCGGAAAATCGTGGGCGAAAATGTAAGCACGGTGGCGGGCACAGGCGCAGTCGGCAGCGACGACGGCACCGCCCTCGAGGCCACCTTCAACTACCCCACAGGCATCGAGCTCGACACAGCGGGCTTCATCTACATCGCCGACTCCGACGGCAATAGAGTGCGCAAACTCGGCCCCGCCGGCATCGTCATCACCCTCGCCGGAACTGGTGTCTCGGGCTCCGACGACGGTCCGTACAGCGCATCAAGCTTCTCCTGCCCATCGCGACTCGCGATCGATGCGCAAGGAAGCCTCTATGTGCCAGACATGAACAACCATAAAATTCGAAAGATCGTGCAGTGATGGTGGAGCGCGCCGCTCGCGGTGCCCACGACGCACATGGGGCTTACACAGGACGCCGTGTCGGCAATGCTAGTAGCGCGCAAGACTGGCCACCCATCAGTAGCGCCGGCGAACATTGTGGCGCGCGGCATTCAATTCAAGCTATGATGCCCAGCGAGGAGGGCCACTATGAGATCGAAAACAATCTTAATCGCAATTGCACTCTGCGCGCTCGTGCTGCTCACTTCCTGCCTGCCGGGCGATGGGAAAAATACCGTGGATCGCAAGGCCAATTTTCTCACAGGAATCTGGCACGGATGGATCGCGCCGATCTCCCTCATTGTGGGAATCTTTGACCGCAATATCCGCGTCTACGAAGTGAACAACACAGGCTGGTGGTACGACTTCGGCTTCTACATGGCCGTAATTTCAGGATTCGGAGGCCTCGCGCTCTCCCGGCGAAAGCGCCGACGCGCCGAATAACGCTTTCAGCGCGCCTTCGGTGGCTCCGAAGGCGCGAGCATCGACAGGAGGCGCTCCGCGACGAGACTCCGCAGGCTCGCCTCGACCGCGAGCTTCAGCGCCAGCGTTCGTATATCCGCCACATCGATGGCGAGTTCCGCTGCGCTCGACGAATCG
>CAYXOW010000001.1:48605-49024 GCA_964466815.1 uncultured Treponema sp. | reverse complement strand
ATTCCCAATCCCGCGCGAATCTCGCTCGCCGCTGAATTCGCGCACTCGGTGAGCGCCGCGCGAAACCGCTCATAGAACGATCGAAAAGATTCATCGACCGCGTACCCTTCGAGGAGCGCTCCCATATCCTGCACCGAGAGCGACTTTTTCAGAAGGAAAATCGAGAGGAGAAGCGCGATGTGCTCCTGACTGTACTTCTTACTCTCCGCCCTGGGAATGATCTTTGCCTTCGCGTAGTTGTTGATCATCGAAGAGGTGATGCTTTGCTCCTTCTCCGAGGGGATGAGCGGCCCGAGCTGACGGTTGAGGTAACCGATCACCTGGTCCATGTAAAGACCGATGTCGGGCAGCTGTTCCCATTCGGGCGGCTTTCCCGACGTCAGCGCGGAAAGATACTTCTCGATCTCGTCGTACACCTT
>CAYXOW010000001.1:48300-48590 GCA_964466815.1 uncultured Treponema sp. | reverse complement strand
TTTTACGCAAACCATACAACATGTTTTTAAAAACCACAAGATATAATTTAAAACATCTTGACATATCACTCACAACATATTAAGGTGCTGATATCTTTATTACATAGTTTTTAAAACCATGCAATAAAGTAACAATCACCTTTTGGAGGCGAGCGCATGTACGCGCAAGAAGTTTGCTTGTTCGGAGATTCGATCGCTCGAGGTGTCGTACTCGACGCACAAGATGCCTACAAACCCATCAAAGAGAGCTTCGCCTCTCTCGCTGCCGCGGAACTCGGAATCGCGCTGA
Source organism: uncultured Treponema sp. (assembly GCA_964466815.1). Taxonomy (GTDB): domain Bacteria; phylum Spirochaetota; class Spirochaetia; order Treponematales; family Rectinemataceae; genus Rectinema. The sequence goes on along the minus strand of CAYXOW010000001.1, from coordinate 48,301 downwards.
T
>CAYXOW010000001.1:48033-48281 GCA_964466815.1 uncultured Treponema sp. | reverse complement strand
CGCTTCGGCTGCACCATCGCGAAGGGGCGCGAAATCATAGAGCATTATCTGAATCGCGACGAAATTGCCGGACGGGTGGGCAGTGCTGGTAGCGTGGACAACCCGGCCGGTTCGGGTCGCACCGATGAAACGCACTCCGCTTCCGATACACGACGTGGCCTTAAGCCACGACGCTTCGCTTTCCTCGAATTCGGTGGAAACGACTGCGATTTCCGTTGGGACCAGATCTCCGCGAATCCTCGCGCCGA
>CAYXOW010000001.1:44336-48009 GCA_964466815.1 uncultured Treponema sp. | reverse complement strand
AGCGATTTTTTGCGACGTCCGGCGAATTGATCAACAAACTCAAGGCTAAGGACATTCAGCCCGTTCTCATGACGCTTCCGCCCCTCGACGCGGAGCGCTACTTCAACTGGTTCACACGCACAGGCCTCGACCAGCGCGCGATCCTCGAGTGGCTCGGCGATGTGCAGTTCATCTACCGCTGGCACGAGAGTTATTCGAGCGCAATTTGGGAGATCGGTGAGACATTCGGAGCACCTGTGGCGGATATCCGCAAGATATTCCTTGAACAGCGTAATTATTCGCGCTTTCTCTGCAAAGATGGCATTCATCCCAACGCCGAGGGGCACCAGCTCATCAAAGCGGAGATCATCGCCTTCGCGCGCCGACTCATTGCGCAAGATGCGCCGAATCGCTAGACTCGACGGCATCCGATGGCGGTCGCGGTTCCCGCCTCACCAAAACAGGAGGTTCTCCCATGGAACGGGAGCACACGAGTCACTCTTCACTTTTTTTAATATTGACAGCGCTCTTTATCACATGCCTGCTCATTTCGAACATCATCGCGAGCAAACTCATGCAGATCGGGGGCGTTGTGCTGCCCTCCGCCGTGATTCTCTTCCCCGTCACCTACATCCTCGCCGATGTGTTCACCGAAGTGTACGGCTTTAAAAAAACGCGCCTCGTCATCTGGCTCGGTTTCGGCGCGAACGCCTTCATGTCGCTCATTTTTATGGTCGCGATCGGCCTGCCGCACCCCAGCTTCTTTCAAAACCAGGCGGCGTATGCGACGGTGCTGGGGAGCACGCCGCGCATTCTTCTCGCCTCGCTCGCAGGTTACTGGGCTGGTGAATTTTCGAACTCCATCGTCTTATCTGTGCTCAAGAAGATCACGGCAGGGCGCTTTCTCTGGACAAGGACCATCGGCTCGACCATCGTGGGGGAAGGGCTCGACACCGTGCTCTTTATCGGCATCGCCTTTGTGGGAACGGTGCCTGCGGGCGCGCTCGCGGGCATGATGCTCGCGCAATACCTCTTCAAGGTGGGCTACGAGGTGCTGTTTACCCCCATCACCTACCTCGTGGTCGGCTTTATCAAACAAAAGGAAGACATCGACACCTTCGACACCGGTGTTGTCTACAATCCGTTCAAACTGGGAGAATGAGTATGTCCGAATATGAGTTTAAATCGCTGGGGAAAACCACGCGCGCACCGTCGCGCGAACTCGAGACATTCCCTACTCCTCCTTCAGTGAAGAAAGTCGTCCTCGAGAGCGACGAGGTGACGAGCCTCTGCCCTGTCACCGGCCAACCCGACTGGGAGACTGTGCGCATCGAGTTCGAGCCCCGCGATCTCTGCATCGAGTCGAAGAGCCTCAAGCTCTACCTCTGGTCCTTCCGCGAAGAGGGCGTGTTCTGCGAGGCCTTCGCCGCGCGGATCGCCAAGGACATCTACGATAAGATTGCTCCGAAGCGCGTCACGGTGAGCGTCTCGCAGCGCCCGCGCGGCGGGATCACGATCTACGCCGAAGCAACACTGCCGGAAGTCGGTGCAGGATCGGGCGATGCGCCCCAGAAATAGCGGCCCGCAGAGGCGCGACGGGCAAGGCCGCGCCGGCTGGGGACGTCCCGGCCGCGAGCGCATCCGCTATCTCTACGAGGACGACGCGATCGTGGTCGTATCGAAGCCGGTCGGACTGCCGGTCATCGCGCCTGAGGGTTCGAGGGTGAAGAATCTCTACGATATCGTCACCGCGCATCTGCGCGAGCGCACACCGCGCGCGCGGCCCGCGGTCGTCCACAGGCTCGACAGGGACACCTCCGGCGTCATGATGTTCGCCAAAAGCGCCCTCGGCAAAAAAGCCCTCATGTCGCGTTGGAACGAGCTCGTCCGCGAGCGCGTCTACGTGGCCTTGGCCGAGGGCGTGTTCGACGCGGACGCGGGCCGCTTCGACAGCTGGCTTTTGGAGAACCGAGCCGGCACAGTCTACACCGTCGAACCGGGAACCCATGGCGCGCTCCGCTCCGTCACCGACTGGCGCGTGCTGCGCACATCGCCTCGCTTCACGCTCCTTGAACTCAGCCTTGAAACTGGACGAAAGCATCAGATCCGCGCCCAGCTCTCCGCAGCGGGCCACCCCGTGGCGGGCGACAGTCGCTACGGCGCCCGCACCGATCCCCTCGGTCGCCTCTGCCTCCACGCCTCGCTGCTCACGATCGAACACCCCTTCTCGCACCAGCTCATGCGCTTCGAAGATCCACCGCCCGAGCGCTTTCACGCTATGGTCAAAAGACAAGAGGAGCGCGAGGACGAAAAGCCCGCGGAAGCCGAAGATGGCGGTACACGCGGTACACGCGGAATGCGCGACGGACACGACCCGCACAAACCGCACAACCCACGGACTCGCCGCGACTCCCGTCCATCCGGCCCGCCCCGCGCCTAAGTTCATTGCGCGAATTCATTTGCGCGCCTCGAATAAGCGGAGTATGCTGTCGCTTATGAACACTGCCATTAAGGGCGCTCGCTCGACATTTTGGATTATGTTCGGATTTATGCTCCTGCACCAAGCGGACAAACTCCTCATCGGGCCGCTCACGACCCAGATCATGGACACCTTCAAGATCAGCTATACCCAAATGGGAGCGGTCACCACGGGAGCCCTCATTGTGGGCGCAATATGCTATCCGCTCTGGGGATGGCTCTATGACCGTTTTTCGCGGCCAAAACTCCTCGCCCTCGCCTCATTCCTCTGGGGCGCCTCGACCTGGCTCAACGCCATCGCGCCGACTTACTCGATTTTTCTCGTGACGCGCGCGGGCACCGGCATCGACGACTCGAGCTACCCGGGCCTCTACAGCCTCATCTCGGACTACTATCCACCGAAAAAGCGCGGCAAAATCTATGGCTTTCTGCAGGTCGCCCAGCCCTTCGGGTACCTCGCGGGCATGGTGCTCGCGCTCGCCTTTGGCGCTATCTACGGGTGGCGAAATGTGTTTTACTTGACGGGATCGCTCGGCATTGTAGTTTCTTTCATCATTTTCCTCTTCGTAAAAGACAGGCCGCGCGGCTCGACGGAACCCGAACTCTCTTCGGTACAACATCTCGAACGCTTCAAGTTCAGCTGGAAAACAGTCGCCGGGCTCTTCAAAAAGAAGAGCCTCATCGTGCTCTTTCTCCAGGGTTTCATTGGTGTGTTCCCTTGGAATGTCATCACGTATTGGTTCTTCGACTATCTAAAAACCGAGCGCGGGTATAACGACACGCAGACCCTGCTGACAATGGTTCCCGCCGTCCTCATTCTGGCCGCCGGCTACCCCCTCGGCGGCGCGCTGGGCGATAGGCTCTTCAAGAAAACGCCCAAGGGGCGCGTCATCGTGGGCGCGGCCGGTGTGGCGATCGGCGCGGTTCTCCTCTGGATCACGATGGGCATTCCGAACGCGGCGCTTCTGCCCTTCGGTATCATGCTCTGCGCTACGGCGCTCTTTATCCCATTCGCATCGCCCAATGTGCTCTCTTCTTTCTATGATGTGACGGAGCCCGAGATCCGCGCCACGACCAACGCCGCCCAAAACTTCGTAGAGGCCATAGGCTCCGCGCTCGCACCGCTTCTGGCGGGTATCATCGCCGACAAAAGCTCGCTCGGCAGCGCCATTCTCATCATCTGCACGGTGGCGTGGGCGGCCTGTTTCGCGTTCTT
>CAYXOW010000001.1:41529-44303 GCA_964466815.1 uncultured Treponema sp. | reverse complement strand
AAAGGACATTGCCGATCTTAAAGAAAAGCTGACGGCGCGCGCGGCTCAAGCCTGAGCGCAAGACCGTTCGTCGCGCGATGCGGTACACGCGATCTTCTTTCGCGCACGGCATATAAAGTTGATTCTAAAATCTGCGATAAACCTTGACAGCCAGTCAGACGCATGAAAAGATGAATATGCTCGGCAATGCCGGGAAAGTCTTTCAAGGAGTGAAAAGATGCGTAATCTACCAAAGCTTTTGTTGCTATTGGCGATCGCTTCTGTGGCGTGCGTCAGCGCATTCGCCCAGAGCGCTCCTCCCGCCGCGGGATCCAGTTTGACGATCGGCCTCGTCATGGTCGGTCCGTACAACGATCATGGCTGGAGCCAGGCGAACTACGACGGCATGCAGTATGTGCTCTCCAAAGTGCCGGGCACCAAACTCGTCTACATCGACAAGGCCAATTCAGCCGATCGCCCGGGAACCACTGTATCCCAGCTCGGCGAGAGCCTCGTCGCGCAAGGGGCGAAGCTCGTCATCTTCTCTTCGGATGATATGACCGACGAGGCAATCAAATTCGCGCAGGATCACAAGGACATCTTCGTCATCCTCACCTCAGGCTCCCAGCAGTGGAAAGAAGGCAAGAACTACCTGCCCCTCCCCAATATGATCAATATCATGGGAAGGATGGAGTACATGAAGATGGTCGCCGGTGTCGCCGCGGCGATGACCACCAAGACCGGTAAGATCGGCTTCCTCGGCCCTCTCATCAACGATGAGACTCGCCGCCTCGCCGCCTCCGCGTATCTCGGCGCGCGCTACGCTTGGGTCAATTACCTCAAGAAAGACCCCGCCAAGCTCACCTTCAAGGTCACATGGATCGGATTCTGGTTCAACATTCCCGGCGTCACCTCCGATCCGACGCAGGTCGCCGACGACTTCTTCAATTCCGGCTTCGATGTCGTGATCTCCGGCATCGACACAACGGAAGCAGTCGCTGAAGCTGCCAAGTACACCGCCCAAGGAAAAAAGGTTTGGGCTATCCCCTACGATTACGCCAAAGCGCTCGACGAAGGCAAGGGCGTTTCGCTCGGCGTTCCCTACTTCAACTGGGGCCCGGCATACGCCGCTGCGGTCAAGTCCGCCATGAACGGCACGTGGAAGAATCACTTCGAGTGGAATGCGCCGGACTGGAAGAACATCAACAATCCGGACACTTCGGCGGTCGGATTCAACAAGGGCACACTCTCCAAAGAAGCCTCGGAAGCGATCGACAAGTTCATCGGCGAGCTCGGCAAAGGACTCGATCTCTTTGTTGGTCCACTGAACTATCAGGATGGATCCGTATTCCTTAAGAAGGGCGAAAAGGCCACCGATCAACAGATATGGTACCTGCCGCAGCTGTTGCAGGGCATGGAAGGTCAGTCGGTTTCCAAGTAAGCTCATCCGACCGCACACCACAATGTCTTCTTTGCACCAAAGGCGGAGGCACGGAGCGTTCACCATGGACACTCCGCGCCTCCGCGGTGCATAAAGGCGTAAAAAGAAGGCTTCAATGCATGTCGAGTTGCGTAGAATAACCAAATGTTTCGGCGCCTTGCGCGCGAACGACGATATCTCGTTCTCGGTGCCACCATCCACCATTCAGGGCATTCTTGGAGAGAACGGCGCGGGAAAGAGCACCCTCATGAAAATTCTCTCCGGCTTCTACTTCCCTGATTCGGGCGACATTCTCCTCGATGGAGAAAAAGTGAAGATATCCTCTCCTGCCGACGCGATTCGGCACGGCATCGGGATGCTGCACCAGGATCCTCTCGATTTCCCGCCGCTCAAGGTTATCGATGATTTCATTCTCGGTAAAAGGGGAGGCATTCTCCCTAAGCGGCGCGCCGCGATCAAGGAATTCGGCGAACTCGCCGCGCGCTTCGACTTTTCGATCGACCCCGAATCCTATGTGGACACGCTGACCGTCGGCGAACGGCAGCAACTCGAGATCCTTAGGCTACTCTGGCTCGGTGCCCGCGTCCTTATTCTCGATGAGCCGACAACCGGCATAAGCCTGCCGCAGAAGGAGAAGCTCTTCGCCACGCTGAAAAAGCTCGCGGCGGACGGAATGACCATTCTCTTCGTGTCGCATAAGCTCGAGGATGTCGAGGTGCTCTGCGACCGCGCTTCGGTACTTCGTCAGGGTAAATTAATCGGCACAATGGACCCGCCATTCGACACGAAGGCGCTGGTCGAAATGATGTTCGGCAAGGAGATACCGCAGGAACCCAAGGCGCAGCTTCCTGTAGGCGCGACAATCCTCAATGCAAAGCATGTTGATCTCGATGGAATTCGCATTCAAATTAAGGGTGTGGATTTGCAGGTGCGGGCCGGCGAAGTGATCGGCCTCGCCGGCATGGAGGGCTCAGGGCAGACCCTCTTTCTGAGCGCTTGCGCCGGCCTCGCCCAGCCCGTGGGCGGCGCGTTCTGCCTCGACGAAGAAGAGAAAGACATGACGGGGCACACCTATCTCGAGTACCGCAAGCGAGGCGTCGCCTACCTCCCGGCTGCCCGACTCGAGCAGGCGCTCATCCCGGGGCTCTCGCTCACCGAGCACTTCATCCTCTCCGAAGAGATGCGAGGGCTCTTTATCGACCGCAAAAAATCCGAGGACCTCGCCAAGAGCAGAATTTCGCTCTACAACATCAAGGGCCGCCCCGACAGTACGGTCGAGTCGCTCTCGGGCGGCAATCAGCAGCGCGCGCTCCTCGCACTTATGCGCGACCCGCTCAAGCTCATCCTGGTCGAG
>CAYXOW010000001.1:39882-41479 GCA_964466815.1 uncultured Treponema sp. | reverse complement strand
TATCGAGTCAACCATCTATATCTGGGGCAAGCTCAAGGAGCGCTGTGCGCGCGGCACAGCGATTGTATTCATTTCGTCCGACCTCGACGAGATTTTAAAGTACAGCGACAGGGTCCTCGTATTTTTTGCCGGCAAAGTGACGCCTCCGCTCGATGCGAACAGCTTGAGTGTCGAGCGGCTGGGCGCGCTCATCGGCGGCAAGGACTGGGACACCCTCGAAACGGAGGCCGCCCATGCGTGACACTCGCGCCAACCGCATTCTGTTCCAGATCGGCGCCATTCTCTTTGCGCTCTTCGTCACCACAATCGTACTCTTCGCGGCGAACGCGCAGCCGTTTGCGGCATACAAGTACATCGCACTTGGGGCCGTCGGCTCGTGGGATGTGGTATCGAATGTGTTCGTGTCGTGGGTTCCGCTGCTCCTCGCGACATCGGGGCTCCTCGTGACCTTCACGGTGGGCCTGTGGAACATCGGCATCGAGGGACAGATCACGCTCGGGGCGATTTTCACCACCTGGGCCATGCGGCTCCTGGAAACGTCAGGATGGAATCCAACACTCATTCTGGTGATCGCGATGGTGGCCGGCATGCTTGGAGGCACGCTCTGGGCACTTCTCGCGGGCGCGCTTAAAACCTTCGGCGGCGTCAACGAGATTTTCGGAGGACTCGGCCTCAACTTCGTGGCCACCGCCCTCAACATCTGGCTGATATTCGGCCCCTGGAAGCGGCCAGGCGTCGCATCCATGTCGGGGACACTCCCCTTCGACCGTTCGCTCTGGATGCCGATCGCCTCGGGCTCTTCGCGCCTTACGCCGGCGACGCTCGGTATGGCGATTGTGGGCATTCTCGCCGTCTACGCGATGATCGAAGGAACCTATTTCGGCCTCAAGCTCAAGGCTGTCGGCAAGAACCCAAAATCGGCTTTCATTCTTGGCATCCCGACCTGGCAGCACATGATGCTTTCCTTCGCGATTTGCGGCGTGTTCGCGGGACTCGCCGGAGGTGTACAGGTGACGGCGGTCTACCACCGGCTCATACCCTCGATCTCTTCTGGGTACGGCTACCTCGGACTCATGGTGGCGATGCTGGTCGGCTACCGCGCGAGCATCGCGGCGCCAGTCGCCCTCTTTTTCGCCGCGCTCAATGTAGGGTCGATCCAGCTGCCCATCATTCTCAAATTAGACTCGTCCCTGGCGGGCGTGCTTCAGGGAACACTCGTGCTCTTTGTCATTCTTGGACAGGGAGTTCGTGCAAAGCTTCTTAAAAAGTCGAAGGTGGCATCATGAGCACAAACGCGCTTCTCACGAGCATCGCAGGCGTTTTATCGGCAGCCGCGCCCGTTCTCTTCGCCGTGATCGGCGAAACGATTTCAGAGCGGGCAGGCGTACTCAATCTCTCTATGAACGGCATGATCCTTCTATCCGCCATGGGTAGCTTCGCGGTTGCGCTCGCAACAGGGAGCGTCGTGCTCGGCTTTCTGACGGGGGCCGCGATCGGCGCCGCAATCTCTCTCATAGTCGCCTTCGCGAGTTTAACCTTGCTTCAGTCGCAGGTAGCGGTCGGTTTCGTGCTGGCGCTGCTCTGCCGCGACCTATCC
>CAYXOW010000001.1:33727-39800 GCA_964466815.1 uncultured Treponema sp. | reverse complement strand
CCCATTCTGGGACCCATTTTTTTCCGGCAAGATATCATGACCTACCTTTCGTTCGTACTGATTGTACTTGCATGGCTTTTCATCTTTCAAACGAGGCCGGGCCTCACCCTGAGGGGTATCGGCGAACGCCCCGCCGCGGCGTACATACGAGGCGCGAGCGTCAACCGGCTCCGCTACCTCTACGCGATGCTGGGCGGCGCCATCGCGGGGCTCGCGGGACCGATCTACTCGCTCTCGGTGAAAGCGGGGTGGAAGGGGACGATTTCAGGGCTCGACGGCATTGGCTGGATCGTGCTCTCGATCACCATTTTCGGGGGGTGGAAGCCGTTCAGGGCGGCGTTCGGCGCCTATCTATTCGCCTTTTTACAGTGGCTGGGGCTTGTGCTGCAGCCGAGTCTGCCCTCGGTGCCCTCGCAGGTGCTCCAGGTTGCGCCTTTCCCCCTCATGATCCTCACCCTGCTCTTCGTGAACATCGGAAGCGCGGAGTGGGTTGAACGCTCGCTGGCGCGCCTGCCCGAAAATGTACGCCGCGATATCGCGAAGGTGCTGCGTGCGATGAACGCGACGCCACCCGCGGCGCTGGGCGTGCCCTTCGAGAAGGAGTAAGCGGAAGCGGCGCGCGAAGTCGAATTGAGCCAGCGCACCCAATACTTTACAATGAAGAAGTGGAGGAACCAATGACACCGACGAAAGAATTGCTTGAAGAGATCAACCAGCAGGAACAAGAACTCGTCCTGGACCACTTCGATGAAAACGATGCCTGGGCCCTCGGCTGTCTCATCGTCGAAGAGGCAACAAAACGCCAGGCACGCATCGCGATCGACATCCGACGCCCGGCTCAAATTCTCTTCCACGCAGCGCTCGAAGGCGCCACTCCCGACAACGATGAGTGGATCCGCCGCAAATCGAATGTGGTGTTCCGCTTCGGCAGGGCCTCATTCGCCGTCGGAATCAGCCTTGCGCTCGCCGACACCACTATCGACAAGAAATCCTACGTGAGCCCCATGGAATTCAGTCCGCACGGCGGCGCATTCCCGATCAGGGTGAGAGGCTGCGGCATCGTCGCCTGCGCCACAGTCTCCGGACTGCCCCAAGAAGAGGACCACGCGCTCGTGACATCGTGTTTAAGAAAATTTATCGATACGAGACGTTAAATCGCGAGGGATTGAAAACGGAAGAAAAGCCCGCGGCCCGTCGCGCCACGGAAGGAGTCATGGTGTACTGAACGATGGATGCCATCTTCAGCGCGCTCGCCATGAGCTCCATATTCTGGGCCGAGAACCCAGCCGTTGCGTGCGCCATCTGCAGAAATACCTCCGGCGCAGATTTCAGGAAAGAGGGCGTGAGTTCGGTATTCACTGTGAAGAGAACCATAAAGGCCGCGTCGGGGATGGCAGCCTTCGACACCGACAATCTCGAATCTCCGGAACTCATGAGTTTCAGGCTCTGACTCTCTGGCAAATATTTCCATGTCCCCTTGGCATCTAAAACATAGACATTGATGTACGCGTTGTCGCCTGAGAAGGAGATAGTCCTGTCCGCCTTGGTCGCACTTGAAACCGCGTCCGCACCTCGGGTTCCAAGCCCTGCCCACAATATCGTGGAGAGATCGGCCTGAGAAACCGGACGCTTTACGAACGATCTCGAAATCTGGCGATTCTGAATCGCGGTCAACACATCGACACCCGCCTTCTGCGCGGGTTTCGGCAGCGCGATCAGTGAATCACGCCCTTCTTGATGATCATGCAGCCATAGGCACCGTGCTCAGTGGTGGCGAGGATCGCGTAGGCCTGCTTGGCCCTCTCGTAAAACTCGAAGCGCTCCAGCATGCCGATAGCGGCATCGCCGCGAGGATCGTGCTTTCGTACCACCGCGCGGATGCGCTCCTGAACCTCGGGTACGGTGGGGTCGCCCTTCACGACTTGCATGAGCGATACCGGCTCAGCCACAAACGTATCCAAGGGGAAAAGGCTCAAGATCGCGTCTAAGATTTCGGGTACACCGTGACCGTCTGCACGTACGAGGCGCGCGGCGTTGCTTGCGGCCGGGTAGTTCGAATCGCCGATCACGAGGTCGTCGCCGTGCCCCATTTCGTCGAGGATTTTAAGCAGGTCCGGCGAAATGATTTCAGGAATTCCTTTCAGCATATACTCCCTCTCTGGTGGTTTATTAATGTTTCGAGGAGGCGGCCGCAGTGTACCCACCGATGTACGTTCAAGATGGCGCCAATCCTTGACCTATTGCCGCCAAATGCCCCCGCCATCGTTCATATCGGCGAACGTTTTCTCACACCATACTCTTTTTCACAGCCCTCCGCTCGGTCTGCCACGAGATCAGCTTATTGAACACGAGCACGAGGATCAGCACGCCGCCCCAGATCACATCCCGATAGAAATTCGAGATGTTGTTGAACATGTTAAGCCCCGATGACAGGAACTGGAGAATGAGAATTCCCATGGTGACGCCGGTGATCGTCCCGAATCCTCCGTTGGGATCGATGCCGCCCAGCACCGCGATGAGCACGCACTGCAGCGTGTAGGGTGCACCATAGTCGGCCTTCGCGGAGTTCGCGCGCGCCATCATGATGAGTCCAGCGATCGACGAGAGCAACCCCGACAGCATGTAGGTACGGAGTATAATGGTGGTGTTGTTGAGCCCCGCGTACCTAGCCGCACGCGGATTCGTGCCGAGCATGTACATGTACGTACCGAAACGGGTGTTCGACAGCATGAAGCCTATGCCCAGAGCCACGATCGCGAACAAAACGAAGGAAATGGGCACGAAGTTGAAGAACTGCATGTTGCCGATCCGCGAATAGAGAAGCGGTAACCCGCTCTGGGGCCGGCCGTTCGTAATGCCGATGGCGATGCCCGTAAAGAGCTGCTGGGTTCCCAGCGTCGCGAGAATAGCGGGAATATTGAACTTCGAGATGAGGAGCCCCGCGAACGCTCCACAGATGAGTCCTATCGAAAGCGAGAGGAGCACCGCAACAATGAGGTGCGGAACAACCTGAGCTTGCGATGCGCCTCGCGGCACCATTCCAATGAGGTACTTCGCCGCAACTATGGCGGAGAGATTGGCGGTGCCCACTACGCCGAGGTCGATACCACCCGTGATCATCGTCAGACTTATGCCGATAGCCATGATGCCGTACTCGGGGAATTGGCGCATCATCGAGTTGAAATCCGCCATCGTGGCGAACTGGTTCGGCCTCAACACTGTCATAAGAACGAATACGAATACGAGCATGATGAGGAGACGAAGGATGTTCGGGTCGTGCGTCCGCTGATTCCTGCGCATGACATTCGATACGGTAGTAGTCTTGGCTGTAGTCTTCATGGTCCCCTCCTACGCCGAGGTCTTCCGCGCCAGCGCGCGCCTGCGCCGTGTCGCGTTGATCTGCCGCGCGGTCACTCCCGTTCCGATGATGATCACCGCACCGGTGAATACTCGGGTCCAGTAGGTTGGCACACCGATGAGTATGAGGCTATTGGACAGTATCGTCATCAGCGCGACTCCGAGGATGGTACCGGTCAAAGTGCCGAGCCCGCCAGTGACGCGAGTTCCTCCGAGAACGACAGCTGCGATCACCGTGAGCTCCATGCCCAGCATCGTCGACGGGTCTGCGTACGCCATCATCGAGATGCGCGCAATACCCGTAATACCCGCGAGCACCCCGACAAAACAATAGAGGAACATCTTGATCCAGCGAACATTGAAACCCGCCCGCTCCGCCGCCGCCTCGTCGCCGCCGATTGCGTAGATGCCGCGGCCGAGCATCGTGTATCGAAGCAGGAAGAACACAAGTATCAGAACGCCGATCAAAATGAGAATCTGCACCGGCATGTTCGACGTGAGTTGAGTCTGAGGATTCGTCGCGGTAAAAAGTATGTCTTTGCCGTGCCGCGCGATCGCTGGCGGGACATCGGAGGCGCTTGCGGAGAAAGCGCCGAACATAAGCCCCGTGAAGAGGCTCGATGTGCCCAAAGTTACAACGAGGGTCGGCAATTTCATGAAACCGATGAGAAAACCGTTCAGTGAGCCCATGAGGAGCCCGAGCCCCGCCGAGATTGCGTAGGCAAGGAGTACGCTGCCCGAATAGTTTGATGCGAGGAGGATCCTATCCGTCACGTACATAGCGAGCGAAGCGATAGCGGTGAAGGATACGTCGATTCCCCCCGATACGATGACCATCATACAGCCAATTGAAAAAAGCGCCGGCACAATGAGCGAGCGCGCGAGGTCGACGAGGTTGTTGCCCGAGAAAAACTGTCCCGACCGCACTTGAATCAGTATGCTGAGCAGGATAATTGCGGCGAACACATATGGTTCCGATCTTCGTGTGAGCCGTTGTGCGGAAATCACCTTCACTACCTCCCTGTCCCTTACGCGATACCGGTAGACAACTCGCTGAGCGTCGACTCGGTGGTTGCCGAAGGATCGAGCTCCTGAATGAAGGCCCCATCGCGCATCACGAGTATTCTACTCGCACAGGCGAGCACCTCCGGCAGATCGTCCGACACGATGATAATGGCCAATCCACCCGCGGCAAGTTTGCGCATAAGGGCGTGGATGTCGTACTTCGAACCTATATCGACACCCATTGTCGGCCCATTGAGCATGAGAATCGTGAGATTGTTGGCGAGCCAGCGGGCAAGCACCACTTTCTGTTGATTTCCGCCGGAAAGCGTCCTCACGGGAAGCTCAGGATTTGCGGTGGCAATCGAGAGGTCCTGAATCCACCTCTTCGTGGTTTCGGCGATCGCGCGCGTCTTCAGAAATCCCCAGCGGCTGCTCAGCTGGTCGAGTACGGAGATCACGAGGTTGCGGCGAATCGCCTGCGGCTGAAAGAGCCCCTCGGTGAGGCGATCGGCAGGCACATAGCCGATTCCGTGTTTGATGGCATCCTTCACGCTCTTGATGCTCGCTTCCTTTCCTTTAATCGCGATGCTCCCCGAGTCGGGCTTCAGTATGCCAAATAGCGTTTCGACAAGTTCGGTGCGCCCGGAACCCAAGAGCCCTGTGATACCGAGAATCTCCCCAGGCGCAAGGTCGAATGTGATGTTCGAGTATGCGCCGCTTAGACTGAGCCCCTTTACCGAAAGCACCGGTGTACGCGCAGCAGAGGGCGCCTCGTAATGCTCATCCTCAAATTGTCGCCCCGTCATGTGGTACACAAAGGTCTTTCGATCGAGATCGACCGTACTTCCGCTCGCGACATTTTCGCCGCTTCGCAGTATCGTGTAACGCTCAGAAATCTCGAACACCTCGTCGAGCTTGTGTGACACAAAAAGGATCGAGAGGCCACGGGCTTGAAGCTGTTTGATCACGGTGAAGAGAGCCCTTACTTCCTTCTTGGTGAGCGCAGAAGTGGGCTCGTCCATGATGATGAGTTTCGCCTCCTGCAAGAGCGCCCTGCTGATGGCGATGAGCTGCCTGTCCGCGACCGAGAGATTCTCCACACGCTCATCGAGGTCTACCTCGAAGCCAATCTGCGCGACGGCGTTGGATGCAATTTTTCTCGCGCGTTTGTAGTTCATGAACTTCCGGCTGCCCATCAGTTCCATGTTTAGTGCGAGATTTTCCATTACAGAGAGATTTGGGAAGACAGAAAAGTCCTGATAGATAACCTGAATGCCAAGTTGTATCGCATCGATCGGGCTCAGGTGCGAAAAGTGCTTTCCTTCAATTTCGATTTTCCCTGCATCCGGCTCATGAACACCTGAGATGACCTTGATTAACGTGGATTTTCCCGAGCCGTTCTCGCCTGCGAGGCAGTGAATCTCGCCTTGCCCGATTTCGAGGCTCACACCCTTGAGCGCCTGCACACCGCCGAACGATTTCGCGATTCCCTCAACCCTCAGCACCGAGGTCGCCATCACTACCTCCCCGCTAGTAAGGGCGTGGGGGAGCGCAACCGCTCCCCCACGCCTGTGAAGATATGAACAGACTGAAATTAGAAACCGAAACTGTCGACATTGTCCTTGGTGATCGTGATCCAGCCCTTGCCCTGCAGCACCTTTTTGGAACCAGGAGCGAACTGCATCGAAGTCCAACCAGGAGCAGTGAGGTT
>CAYXOW010000001.1:30816-33712 GCA_964466815.1 uncultured Treponema sp. | reverse complement strand
ATCTTCTCTCCCTTGAGAATCTTAACCGCCAACGCCAGTTGCGCATAGCCCGCGTCCTTGGGGTCCCAGAGAAGCACGGTTTTGAGCGTGCCATCTTTAAGGTAGACTTTGTTCTCGTTGGGGAGTCCTACCGAGGTTACAAATGCCTTGCCCTGGAGTCCGAGTTCCTCAATAGCACGCGCTACGCCCGGAGATGACAGCGAGGAAGTTCCGAAGATGCCTTTGAGGTTCGGGTATTTCTTGAACAGCTCTTTGGCACGCTCGTAGGCTGTGTCGAGGTTGTCCATAATCTCGACGCGCGGTTCTGCGGCGAGGAGGGTCATGCCGGGATAATGCGCTTTGGCGTAGGCCACGCCAGCGTCCGCCCACTCATTGTGCGAAGCGTTGGTGACGTTGCCGACCATCGTGGTGTACACACCCTTGTAGTCCATCATCTTGGCGAGTTCCTGCATGATTGTCTGGCCCAGTCCTTCATTACTGAAGGCCTCGATGTCGTAGAGAGTGTTCTGCTGTGTGGCACCCTCGTGATCGATGACTACAATGCCTTTTGAGAGCGCCAGTCCGAGGACTGGTTCGAGAGCCGCGGGGTCAACCGGCACAACGCAGATCGCGTCGACGCCCTGGGCGATGAGGTCTTCAATGACCTGGGCCTGCATGGCCGCATCGGTCTTGGGCGGCCCCTTCTGGAACACATTGAGGCCGGTATCTTTGGCGAACTGCTTGACTCCGACTTCCATGCGCACAAACCACGCATTTGTCGAATCCTTCGGGACCAGCGCTATTTTCCACTGGCTCGACGGTTTCTTCGATTTGAAGTTCATCGGATCATAGTTCTGGGCGAATAGAGGAATCGCCATCACAAAAATCATGACAAGCGAAACCGCCAGTAACATCCTTCGTTTCATCGTTGCCTCCTTGTAGTGGATTGGTCGCTTTAATTATAGCACCACCGAATGAGGTGTCAAGAAATTTTTTAGTGATAGTTCAGCGATATTTTAGTGACGAATTTTCATAATATTCTAAAATTCATACATGAATCGGAACAAACCACTGGGACTTTGTAAAACCTACGACTATTTTATCGAATTTCCACCACTCTTTCGGCAACACAATAATTATATACACTAGCATTATCTTACCTAAAGAATCGTGCTCTTGGTAGATTTTACGCAGTACATTTCCAAGCGACGACGCATCGAAATGAAATTTTACTAAATTATTAGTTTTTCTTGACAATACCCACGCGATGACCTACCATAATACATCCGGAAATAGAGGATGCAAGCGCGCATGGGCATTCGAATTAAGGACATCGCCGAGAAGCTCGGCGTTTCTCCAACCACCGTCTCACTCGTGCTGAACAATAAACCTGGAGCCGGTGACGAACTCCGAAAAAAGATACTCCAAACAGCGAAAAATCTAGGCTACGAAGGCACCCACACATCTAAAGCGGGCTCGCTCTGCCTCTTGCACATCGCGCGACATGGCCATACCGTGAATCGCGATCATGATGTCTTTATCGCCGACTACATCGAAGGGCTCAGCCAAGGCGCAAAGCTCGCCGGTTTCTCGCTCGAGATCATTATGTTTAAGCTGGCGCCTATGGAACAGGTTCTCGAGACCGCGCGTGCCAAAACCACCGACGGATTCATTATTCTGGGCACAGAGCTGAGCCAGGAAGACGTCGAATCCTTCAGCGCGATACGAAAACCACTCGTGTTCATCGATACCTACCACGAGTTCCTCAACTACGATTTCGTCGACATGAACAACGAGGATTCCGTATTCATGCTCCTCTCGCACCTCTACCAACTGGGGCACAGGAGTTTCGGATTTGTGAAGGGAAGCATCGAAACTCGGAATTTCCGCCTCCGCGAGGAGGGCTTTTTCGCAGGGTTGCGACGGCTTGGCCTCAGCGCGGAACGCGCCCTCATCTTTTCCGTCGACCAGACTTACCATGGCGCCTACAACGATATGAAGGCTATTCTAGCACGGAAACCTCGCCTGCCATCCGCGTTGATCTGCAGCAACGACATCATCGCAAGCGGCTGTCTCAAGGCATTGTCCGAAATGGGAATACGAGTGCCTGAAGATATCTCGGTAGTCGGTTTCGACAATTTGCCGCTTTCGGCGATTTCCGACCCTCCGCTCACGACTATTCAAGTTTCCAAGGCGCAGATTGGAAAAATGGCAGTGCAGCTTCTCATCTCGAGAATCCACGGCGATCCGAAAATACCTGCCGTCAAAGTGCTCATCGGTGGCACACTCATTGAGAGAAACAGCGTGCGACGCATCGAAATACCTTCAGAGACAGGAGGAAATGAATCATGAAATATTCGATCATTCTCGGTAATCTCGGCAATACCTGTGACAGATTTCTATCGTCTGGTTACAAAGACCAGCCCTCAAAGGAGACGATGATCCAGCAAGCCTCGGAAATTCGGGGCGTAACAGGTGTTGAACTCGTGGGAACCTGGGACATCACACCTCAGAACGCAGATGAAATCGGCGCGCTCCTTCAAAAATACGGCCTCGTGACCGCGTCGGTGCTCCCCGACCACTTCTCGCAGAAACGATGGGGTCGAGGCGCCTTCACCTCGCTCGATCCAGCAATACGCGCCCAAGCCCTCGAAGAGACAATCATCGCCGCGGAACTCGCGCGCAAACTCGGTTGCCCCCTGGTCAATCTCTGGCCGGGACAGGACGGCTATGACTACCCGCTTCAGGCCGATTTCGTGCAGGCGCGCGCGTGGATCGTAGATGGAATTCGCACCGCCGCGAAAGCCTTCCCGGACATCCGGTTCGCCCTCGAGTACAAACCGAAGGAACCGCGCACACACTCCTACATGGCCCGCGCCGCCGACACCCTCCTCCTCGCCCAGGAAATCGGCTTACC
>CAYXOW010000001.1:29264-30786 GCA_964466815.1 uncultured Treponema sp. | reverse complement strand
ACTCCCTCGTCGCAGGCGAGAACATGGCCGAGGCAGCGGCGCTTCTCACAAAATCCGGCAATAAGCTCTTTCACATGCACTTTAACGACAACTACCGCTTCTGGGACGACGACATGATCGTGGGCTCCGTCCACTTCGTCGAGTTCGTGGAGCTACTCTACTGGCTCAAGAAACTCAACTATTCAGGCTGGTACTCGATGGATCAATATCCGTACCGCGAAGACGCACAGGGCGCGCTACGGGGCAGCGTCGAATTCCTTCAAGGCATCGACGCGATGCTCACACCCAAGGGGATGGAAGAGATCCGTGCCGTGATCGCGGAGGGCGACGCGGTGAAGTCCGCGGCATGGATCAGGTCGAAGATGTTCCCGCTAAGGTAAGCATAGCCAGTATGAGGCTGCTCTGCTCCTTGCAATTCCTACGGGAATGTCGGCGCGGGACTTCGAGCTCTGGGCAAGCACCACCATCGACGACACGTCTTTGGTAGTCGCAGCAGCGGTCTCGCTCATCGTGCAAGGGGCTTCGTTATGACATGTCACCTGGTACGTTTCGCCGGAGCGCAAAAGTCACACCTTCGTTACTTCACCAGACGTTATATTGCAGAACGCAACTAGATCCTTCGACGCGATGCGCAACTGCAGCCCCCGCTTCCCCGCCGAAACGTACACCATATCCTGCGCGCTCAGTCTCTCGGAAGCGTAGGTAGGAAATTTCTTTTTCATGCCGATCGGCGAACAGCCGCCGCGGATGTAGCCGGTGACTTTTTCCAAGTCTGCGATGCGCAGCAGCTCAACCGATTTATTCCCTGAGAGTCGAGCGGCCTTTTTGAGATCAATCTCATCTCCGACTGGAACGCAGATCACAAGATAGCCGGTTTTATCCCCGTGTAGCACAATCGTCTTGAATACCTGTTCGAGCGGCAGCGACGCGCGCTGCGCCACATGAACACCGGATACATCATCCGGATCGACATCGTACTCAACAACTTCATAAGGAATGCCTGCTTCATCGAGCATGCGCATCGCGTTCGTCTTTTTCACGCTTGGCTCCCGGCGCGCACTTAGATCTTGTTTCGCGCAATTTCGCGACCACCGATATTAATTCTGGCTCCCGGCGCGCGCATAGATCTTGTTTCGCGCAATTTCGCGACCACTGATATTAATTCTGGCTCCCGGCGCGCGCATAGATCTTGTTTCACGCAATTTCGCGACCACCGATATTAATTCTGGCTCCTGGCGCGCGCATAGGTCTTGCCGCGCCCCACCCTTTCCTCTTCCACGAGCAGCCCCGCCCTCGCAAAACAGTAGAGAAGCTTGCGGGCGCGCGCGGCGCCTATGCCGAGCTCCGCGCCGAGCGACGCAGAAGTCCAGGGTGGCGGTGCGCTTTCGGGGATCAGGGCGAGCCAATCCCGAGGGCTCTGGAACGCGTGCGACGCGAGAACTTCGACAAGCTCCTTATCGATCGTCCGATCGCCCTTCCGCCACCACGACCCGAAGCGATCGCGAACCTTCTCGCCGTAGGC
>CAYXOW010000001.1:27579-29254 GCA_964466815.1 uncultured Treponema sp. | reverse complement strand
CCCGAGCCGTCGCGAGTTTTCGTCTCGACACTGCGAATCATGAGCACCTCGACCGTCACTGCGGGCGCGGAGATGAATTCGGGAGCGCGTATGAGCTCATCGAAGAAGCTGTAAATGTCACCGCGCTTCGGACTACGGCGCGTGGAGAGCAGCTCCTGCGTCAATGGGTCGAGCCTGCGCAGCTCGCGTGTCGCCGATACCGGATACACCACGCGCACCCGATACCCGCGCGCGGCAAGCCCGAGAACCTTTGCTTTGATCTGACCAAGGTGGCCGGTCTGCACCTCGACGAGCTCGCCGTCGGCGCGCACGAGATCGATAACTTTTCCCTCGACCGAAGCCTCAAGCCGATCGCCGGGCCGCGCGAGGTACTCCTTGAGTTGCGCGTGGAGGCTGTACTCCGAATAGAGATTGATGCCCACCCGCTCGGCCTCCACTGATCCCATGGGCTCCAGTATCCGTGATTTTGCTGCGCGCTGCAACTCGTTCCATGGCGAACGATCCGTATTCAGACTATAGTAAAGAGAGTAGACAAGACATATCGAGGGGAGGCCATCGAATGCATCGTATCGAGGTGAGGGTGTGCATGGCGACGCACTGCCATTTCGCGGGGGCGGAGACGATTGTCGAAATGCTCGAGGATGATGCCGACCTCGCGGAGTTCATCGATGTCCAGTGCGTTCCATGTATAGAAAAAATCTGCGATGGAGGCCGCAAGTCTCCTGTGGTGGACGTGGGTGGAGAGAAGATATTGCGCGCGACGCCCGAGTCGGTCATCGAGAAGATCGAGGAGATGGTGACGGGCGCCATTACGGGGACGACTTCGGGGACGACTTCGGAGACGCCCAAAGGCGCAACGCGAAGCGAGGCTTCCCATGCCTGAGGTGTTCGAACGAATGCGCGGACTCTACACGCCATGCACCGATATCCGCAGAAAGATTTTCGTCGGCATCACGCGCTTTGTCCTTGAGCATAAAAAACCCGAAGATATCGAACAGTTGCCCTTCAGCATCATCGATATGCGCAAGCCAAGCTACCGCTGCTGCTCCTACCGCGAACTCTCGATCGTGCGCCAGCGGATCAGGCTCGCCTTCGGGCTCCCTCTCATCGAGGAGCTCGACAACATGCCGGTATCCGCGGGCATCGAGAAGGCCTTTACCGAGAAAAAGGTGCTCGCGGCGCCCATAGTCAATGTCATCAGGGCCGCGTGCGAAAAGTGCCCCGAAGATCAGGTGATCGTGACGGACATGTGCCAGAAATGCATGGCGCACCCCTGCTCGATCGTCTGCCCTGTGGGCGCAATCTCCTTCCCGAACGGCGGTAAGGCCTTTATCGACCAGAGCAAGTGCGTAAAGTGCATGAAGTGCGTCAAAGCCTGCCCCTACACTTCCATTACGCGGATGGTGAGGCCATGCGCTGCCGCCTGCGGGGTGGACGCGATCCATTCCGACGAGTACGGCTACGCTGAAATCGATCAGACCAAGTGCGTCAACTGCGGGCTCTGCACCGTGTCCTGCCCCTTCGCGGCCATTTCCGACAAGACCGAACTCGTGCAGATTCTCCACCAGCTCATGGGTCCGGAAGCGCAGCGGCCCTACGCGATCATCGCTCCTTCCTTCGTGGGACAGTTCGGGCGACTCGTGCAGCCGGGCGCGATCTTTGCGGCCATAAGGAT
>CAYXOW010000001.1:26473-27503 GCA_964466815.1 uncultured Treponema sp. | reverse complement strand
CGCCTCGCAGACAAGCTCGCGCGCGACCGCGCCGACCGGCGGCGCGCGGAGTCCGCTCCCGCACCTTCAGCCGCGCAATCCGTAGACGCCGGGAACCCCCCAGCTCGCTTCCTCGGCACCTCCTGCTGTCCCTCATGGGTGCAGACCGCGCGCCGCCACTTCCCCGAGTACGCCGAGAACATCGCGGAGAGCTTCACGCCCATGGTCGAAACCGCGCGGCTCATCAAGAAGAAAGAGCCCGACGCGAAGGTTGTGTTCATCGGCCCTTGCATCGCAAAGAAAGGCGAGGCGCTTGAACCCGAGGTACAGCCTTTTGTCGACCACGTGCTGACTTTCGAAGAGCTCGCCGCTATATTCGTCGCGAAAAACATCGACCTCGCGGCGATTCCTCCGGATCAATTCCCGAAGGGCGCGAGCGCGCTTGGTCGCGGGTACGCGGTGGCGGGCGGCGTAGCGGGCGCCATCGCCCAGACTGCCGAGAAAAAGTACGGCGTTCGCGATCTCGCGGTTGCCAAAGCCGACACGCTGCGAAATTGTCGTGCGATGCTCGCTGATATCAAGAGTGGAAAGATCGAAGCTGAGCTCGTGGAAGGCATGGCCTGTCCAGGCGGCTGCGTCGGCGGGCCGGGCACGCTCGCAGCGCTCACGTCCGCCAAGATCGAAGTGGGCAAATTCGCGAGCGCAGCGCCCGCGCGACTACCGGAGTGTCCGTCGGAGTAGGCGGCAGCGTGCCGCGCAATGGAGCGCCGCGCGGTTTCCAATGCGCTGAGAATGTTTGGAAAGCGCGCTCAATCGCTGAGGCCTAGACCGTCGAGAATCCGCGGAATGCTCTTTTCGATGCGCGATTCGCGGGTATTCGACTGCTTCGGCGCCGCAAAAAAGAGGAGATATGCACGCTGGCGCCCCGGCGTGAGCGCCTCGAATGCTGCCTTGAGCCTAGGATCGGCGCTCAGCCTCTTTTGGAACTCTTCGGGCACCTTGAACTCCGAGGTTTTCTTGAATTCGACGTTCCGGCCGGATTTTTCGACTT
>CAYXOW010000001.1:24942-26453 GCA_964466815.1 uncultured Treponema sp. | reverse complement strand
ATATACTGCTTAAGGATGGGCGCGAGTTCTTCGATTTCCGCGAGGCTGGTGAAGCGGATTTGGCGCGAGGCCTGCACATGTTCGCTCTGGATGATGAGGAGGCGGTTCGGGTCGGGCAGGAGGGCGCCCTTGAAAAACAGCAGCGCGCAGTACTCCTTGAATCCGTGGATGAGGACGACATTTTTCTTTTTATAGCTGTAGCAAGGTTGTCCCCACTTAAGCTCCTCTTCGAGACCGCATTCGCCGCAGTCGAGGATGATCCGGCGCAGGGCGATGAACTCTTCTTTCCATTTCGTGGTGCTGCTCAACATCGTGTCTACATTCGGATTCATGGTGTGCCTCCACAGGGATGCAAAATCATTATTGTCGAAGCCAAACGCCGAGGTCAATCGCCGAGATTGGGCGATGAGCTTGTGCGACTCGGGTGGATCAGAACCAAAACATTTACCTCACTTCCCTTTATCGTTATCTTCCCCGATGGTGATTGTGCTTTCCATGGAGGTAACGCAATGACATACGGAATTTTGATCATTATCGCCATCCTATTTCTTTTCTTTTTAAGCGGCGTGCGGATCGTGCGGCCGACGCACCGCGGCCTCATCGAGCTGTTCGGCAAGTACCATGGATTCGCCGAACCGGGCTTCCACTGGATACTCCCCATTGTGATGAAGATGTACCGAGTGAACACGACGGAACAGATGGTGAACGCTGAGCCTCAGGAGATTATCACCAACGACAATCTCAATGCTCAGGTGGACGCTCAGGTATACTTCCGCGTGCTGCCCGACGAGAAGAGCGTCAAGGCCTCACAGTACAACGTCAACAATTATCAGCTTCAGATCGTGAGTCTCGCGCGCACCACCCTGCGTAACATCATCGGCACGATGACCCTCAAGAGCGCCAACAGCGAGCGTTCGAAGATCAATACGGAACTCCTTCTCACCCTCCTTAAGGAGACCGAAAACTGGGGCATTTCGGTGGTGCGCACCGAGCTCAAGGAAATCGATCCGCCCAAGGATGTCCAGGAGACCATGAACAAGGTCGTCAAGGCTGAAAACGAGAAAATCGCCGCGGTCGACTTCGCCACCGCGGCCGAAACCACCGCGGACGGCCAGAAGCGCGCCGAGATCAAGAAAGCCGAAGGTATCAAGCAGGCCGAAATTCTCAAGGCTGAGGGCGAGGCCCAGGCGATCAAGCTCGTCAACGAGGCGGCCGACAAATACTTCGTGGGGAATGCCCAGCTCTTGCGCCGGCTCCAGGCTGTCGAGGAATCGCTGCGCGCGAATGCAAAGATCGTCCTCCCCGCCGACCGCGAACTCGTCAATGTCATCGGCGACCTTGCGGGTGTAGTGCCGCTCGGCGCACCTCGATCCGCTCAGTAAAAAATCGCGTTCCACTCGATCTGCGCGGCGCGAGGATTTATTTCCTCGCGCCGCGCGGATTATACTCAAGCCGTGCGCATTCGAACGAAATTCTTGGCCGCGCTTCTCGTCGAACTCATAACATTCGCT
>CAYXOW010000001.1:22411-24932 GCA_964466815.1 uncultured Treponema sp. | reverse complement strand
GTCCTATCTGGATTGACGGTGGCGACATTCGCGCGTGTGCGAGCGATGATGACGGTGGTCGAGAACGGAACTTCGCTCGTATCGATGTCGCGCAGTGTCTACAGTCTCCTCAAGGATGTGGTGTTCGATCTCTTCACCCCGATGTCGTACCAATCGCTGAGATCGGTGGTGCTGGCGCCGCGCTCCCTCGTGACGGGCAGGGAATTCGCCCACGAGACGGGGCTCTTTAAGGACCAGTATCGGGCCTTCATGGACGACGCTACAGTGAAGTATATCCTCAGCCACGACGCTGCGCTGTCCTCGATGTATAAGACATCGGATCCGCTCGCGATGCAGGCGTTCGCCAAATTCGAAACACTCTCCGATCTCTTCGATCGACTCAGGACCATCTCTCCCGCGTCGGAGACTGCGGACAAAGATCTCTACCAGATCATCCAGGAGAGCAAGGACGAGTCGCTGTACTCGGTGTTCAGCGAGATCCGCGACACGTCGTTTTACCTCAACAATATTTTCGAGAGTTTCCTCAATCGCTTCGTGCTCGGCATTCGCCAGCGCTCCGAACGCCTCGAACGGTCGGCGATTATTACGCTCGCGGCATCGATTCTGATGCTCGGCGCCATCATGATCCTCATCGTCTACGCCATCAGTTCGGGGATCATCGCGTCGGTGAAAGATTTACAGACAGCGATCGGAAGCGTTGCGGAAGGAGATTTTTCCGTCAAGGTTCCGAAGCGGGGCAAGGATGAGCTCGCGGCGCTCGGAAGCGCATTCGAGCGGCTCGCGGGCGATCTGAAGCGCAATGTGGAATCGATTCCGAGCATTTTGAAGGACGTCAACGAGGCGCTGCTCATTCCGGGCGCCGCCGTGGGCTGGAGACCGCTCCTCCGCGAAGGCGGCGCGCGCGGCGTCTGCATCTTCCTCCGACAGCGGGGCATGGTGCAACTCGTCGCCAAATCGGGCTTCGATCCGCTCCCATCGTGGGAGAAAGGGACATCACGGCGGCCGGCGCGCACCGGTTTTGCGCTTCCCGACCTGAACGATCGGCTCCTCATCAAGCACATCGATCCCGCACGTTTCGACTTCGACGGGCCTAGTTTTGACCACAGGCTCGCGACGCTCCTTGTAGTGCCCATGGCGATCCGCAAAAAGAATTCGGGCTATTTTCTCTTTGCACGAGAGGATAGGGCCTTTACCGACCTTGAAATTTCACGGCTCAGCGCGATCGCAGACTACGCCGCTCAAGTACTCGACAACGTCGAGATGCACGCGACGCTCGCCGCACGGCGCGATGCGAGCTTCGAGGCAAATGTCGAGCAGACCCTCGCGGTCATCGAGGCGCTCCAGGCGCAGATTCGCCCGCACTTCCTCTACAACATCCTTACATCGATCATGGCGCTCAACCGGATGGGCGAATCGAAACGCCTCGAGGAGGCGGTGATCGCGCTGAAGGACATGCTCAGGTACACACTCGAGCCAGGGCAGTGGACCAAAGTCGCCGATGAATTCACGTTTTTAGAGAAGTACTGCGAACTGCAGAAGCTGCGCTACGGAGCGCGTTTCGATTTTTCCATCGAGGTGGCGCCCGAGTGCGAGGAAGCGCGCATTCCCAAACTCATCGTGCAACCGCTGGTCGAAAACGCGTTCATTCACGGCATAGAGCCCCAAAAATCAGATGGTCATCTGTCCGTCTCTTGCGCCATTATGGAATCGAACCTTGTCATTCGCGTTGCGGACAATGGCCCAGGCTGCGAACACTCGAAGCTCGAAGAACTTGCGAGCCTCGAAACGGAAGAAGCCTCGCCGCACGCCCAGGGCAGCAGAGTCGGACTTGGAAATGTGCGACGGCGACTCAATCTCGTTTATAAAGAGGCGGCCCTCAGCTTCGAATCGGCGCAGGACAGTGGGTTCGCCGCCTCGATCACCATACCGCTCAAGGAGTGCGCCATATCATGAAGATCATTGTAGCCGACGATGAAGCTCCCGCGCGATTTCTACTTGCATCGTATCTCAAGGATGAGGGCTTTGAGGATGAAGAAATTCTCGAGGTATCCGATGGTGAAGAGCTGGTGGCGCTCGTGACGCAGTGTGCACCGCGCATCGCTTTTGTCGATATTCGAATGCCGGGCCTCGATGGCCTGGCAGCATTGGAACGCTGTGTACCGCTCGCCCCCGAAGCTGCGTGGGTAATAGTGTCGAGTTTTACAGAGTTCGAGTACGCACGAACTGCGCTGAGGCTAGGGGTCACGGAGTACCTCGTAAAACCCGTCGATCCCGCCGATCTGCACACCTGCCTCTTCCGCAACCGACTTCTTCCGTCCGGTCCGGAGCGCGACCCTGTGATCGGCAAAGTTCTCGACCATATCGAAGAGAACTACAATGCCGATGTATCGATCGGAGATTTGGCCGAGATGATGAACCTCACCCCGAATTATCTCTCGAGCCTCTTCCACAAACGAGTCGGCGAAACTTTCATGTCCTACCTGACGAGAGTCCGCGTCACCAAGGCGCGCCAGCTTCTCCA
>CAYXOW010000001.1:20699-22394 GCA_964466815.1 uncultured Treponema sp. | reverse complement strand
CGGTGGCCGAAGCAGCCCGAACCGTCGGCTACGCCGATGTGCGTCATTTCTCACGGCGCTACAAGGAAGTGCTCGGCGAATATCCCTCGGATTCAAAGGCCGATCATAGATCGTAGATTTATCCCACATCGATTGTAGATGAATATCATTTCGCGTTTTTTAAAACAGCCACATTATTCTAATAGTAATCCATTATTTCTTAGGAGGTATTGTCCACAGCAAATCAGGGTATAGATGTATCTAGGAGGTATTCTCATGAAAAAAGCTCTGCGAATCACCGCCATTGTGCTGGTGCTCGCGCTATTCGCCACAGGGAGCGCCTTCGGACAGCAGAAAATCCGCATTGCGATGCTGGTAAAAGGGCTCGGAAACGGATTCTTCGAAGCCTGCCGCGACGGCGGCCAGGAAGCGGCGAAGGAACTCGGCAATGTCGAGCTGATCTACACCGGCCCGTCCACACCGACCGCCGAAGGACAGATCGAAATTATCGACAGCCTCATCGCCCAGAAAGTCGACGCGATTGCCATCTCCGCCAACGATCGCGACGCGCTCGTTCCCATCACGAAGAAAGCGATGAAGGCCGGCATAAAGGTCATTTCCTTCGATTCCGGCATCTCGAAAGACGGACGGATGGTCGACCTCGTGCCGTCCAAAGAAGACCTTATTGGACGCCAGCAAGTGCAGCTCATCGCCTCGCTCATCGGCAACAAGGGAGAGATCGCCATTCTCTCCGCGACCAGCCAGGCGACGAATCAGAACGCGTGGATCGGCTGGATGAAGGAAGAACTCAAGAAACCTGAGTATTCCCAGATGAAACTCGTGGCGACCGTGTACGGCGACGACCTCTCCGACAAGTCCTACCGCGAAGCTCTCGGCCTTTTCGAATCCTACCCGAATCTCCGCGGCATCATCTCCCCGACCACCGTCGGCGTCGCCGCAGCGGGCAAAGCGATCGAAGACAAGGGACTCAAGGGCAAAGTGGAACTGACCGGCCTCGGACTCCCCTCTGAGATGAAGTACTACGTCGACAAGGACATCTGCAAGAAGTTCGCGCTCTGGAACCCGATCGATCTCGGTTACACTGCAACCTACATCTGCTACGCGCTCGTCAAAGGCCAGATCACCGGCAAAGCGGGCGATGTGGTGAAGGCCGGCCGCATGGGCAACATCAACATCGGTCAAGACGGCGGCGCGGTAATGGGCGTTCCTTTCGTGTTCGACAAGTCCAACATCGATAAATTCGCCAAGATGTTCTAAAAACGCGGCGAAGCATTTCGTAGCCTTTACGGTCCCCGCCGCACGCGACGGGGACTTCTTTCATTCGCTTGATTTTCGATTCCACGAAAGAGGAGCACGCGATTGGACACGAATTTACTTGAAATGCGCGGCGTATCCATGTATTTCCCGGGTATAAAGGCTCTGGACGATGTGGATCTGTCTGTCCGCGGAGGAGAAGTGCACGCGCTCATAGGAGAGAACGGCGCAGGCAAGTCGACGCTCGTAAAAGTGCTCACTGGCATCTACAAGCCTACCGCCGGCACCATTGCGTTCCGTGGCCACGAACTGCACTTTTCCGACACGACGGAAGCGCAGCGCGCCGGCATTGTCGCCATTCACCAAGAACCGGTCATCTTTCCGCAGCTCTCGGTGGCGGAAAATGTCTTCACCGGGCACATGCCGAGACGAAGTGGGCTT
>CAYXOW010000001.1:19227-20675 GCA_964466815.1 uncultured Treponema sp. | reverse complement strand
TGGAAGACGATCCGGAGACAGACCCGCGAACTTTTATCGAAAGTCGAACTCGACATCGACCCCGATACGATCATGGGTTCGCTCTCGGTTGCCCAGCGTCACATGGTGGGAATCGCGCGCGCCCTTTCGATGAACGCGCAACTCCTCATCATGGATGAACCGACGAGTGCGCTTTCGATCCGCGAAACCGAAGATCTTTTTAAAATCGTCCGTCAACTTAAAACCGAAGGCACCGCGATCCTCTTTATATCTCACAAGTTCGAAGAACTGTTCGCGATTTCCGACCGCTACACTGTGCTCCGCGACGGAAAGAATGTCGGCGCAGGCGTCATGGCCGACACCGACACCGACGCGCTCGTGCGTCTCATGGCGGGGCGCTCCTTCTCCCAGCTCTTTCCGAAACGTGCGACACACATCGGCGAAAGCGTCCTCGAAGTGCGGCACTTCACCTCGGGAGCGATCTTCAAGGATGTTTCCTTTGAGGTGAAGCGCGGTGAAATACTCGGATTTTTTGGGCTGGTTGGCGCAGGGCGCAGCGAAGTGATGCGCGCGATGCTCGGACTCGACCCCCTCGATCGAGGAGAAGTTCGAGTTCGTGGCAACGCTGTTCGCGTTAAGAATCCGCACCATGCCCTGCAGCTGGGGATCGCCTATGTGCCGGAAGACAGACAGACGCAGGGGCTCGTGCTGCAGATGTCCGTCGCGCACAACATCTGCATGCCGCAGACCGCCTCGCTCGCCAAGGCTGGATTTATCGCGAAGAAAAAAGAAGCGCAGTTGGCACAGGAGTATGGATCGAGAATGGAGATCCGCGCCGCCGGCTGGGATGTCGAAACGCTCAATCTGTCCGGTGGCAACCAACAAAAAGTCGTGCTCGCGAAGTGGCTCGCCACACAGCCGAGCATCCTCATTTTGGATGAGCCGACTAAAGGCATCGACGTGGGCACAAAGTCCGCTGTCCACAAATTCATGTCGGATCTCGCCGCCGAAGGAATCGCCATCATCATGATCTCTTCGGAACTTCCCGAAGTGCTCGGCATGTCGGACCGCATCGTGGTGATGCACGAGGGTAAGGTTTGCGCCGTGCTGGACCGCGCCGACGCCACTGAGGAAACCGTACTGCGCGCCGCGACGGGGGTAAGCGCATGAAAAAGATTTTCGCGCAAAAAGAAATGAGCGTCGCAGTTCTCATTGTTCTGATGACACTGGCGATAGGGCTCAGGGCGCCCAGCTTCCTCAGATTCAGCAACCTGCTCGGCGTTGTGGGCGACACCTCCGTGCTGGCAATTGTTTCACTCGCCCAACTGGGCGTGATCCTCATCGGAGGTATCGATCTTTCGGTGGCGTCGACAATGGCGCTGGCCGGCATGATCGTCGCCCTGATGAATCAGCACAATCCACAGATTCCGGCGTGGACGTACTTGCCGATATCGCTGGGAATCGGCGCC
>CAYXOW010000001.1:17805-19181 GCA_964466815.1 uncultured Treponema sp. | reverse complement strand
GGCGAGCCTTGGAACGATGAGCATTTACCGAGGCGCGGTATTCCTCATTTCAAAAGGCCAATGGGTGACCGCACACGAGATGAGCGCAGGTTTCCGACGTATTCCGGAAGGCAAAGCGCTCGGATTGCCCTATATGCTCTGGATCGCCATCGGAGTCGCCCTCTTCTACTTCATCCTCATGCGTTACACGAGGGCCGGACGCGATGTCTACGCGTTCGGCGGAAACGCGAGCGCAGCGCGCTATGCGGGCGTCAACGAGCGCAAGGTCGAAATGCTCGTGTTCGTGGTGTCGGGCGCGCTCGCCGCGCTCGCGGGGCTCATCTACGTTTCCCGCTACGGCATCGCGCAGAGCGAAACCGCCACAGGATATGAGCTCAACACTGTGGCTGCGGCAGTGCTCGGCGGCGTGAACATTGCAGGAGGCTCGGGCACGGTGCTCGGTGTCCTTCTAGGCTCGCTCTTCATCGGCGTCGTCAACAACGCGCTCCCTGTGCTCCGCATGTCGCCTTTTCTCGAAATGCTCATTCAGGGAATCATCATTCTCACCGCCGTTGTCGCGAATACCATCGCCGATAAGCGCGCAAAAAAGGCCTTGAGCTCCGGGAGGCGGCTATGAACACTCAAGGTACAGGTTTTGTCGACAGCTCACGCCTGACCAAGATGAGCGCCGGCCGACGCATAGCTGATTTCCTTCTGCGCTGGGAGACGATGCTCTTCATCATCTTCATTCTCGTGAGCGTGGCCAACTCGATTCTATCGCCATATTTCCGCGACCCTGGGAACCTTCTCGAAACCACATTCAACTTCATGGAGAAGGCGATCATGGCAATGCCGATGATGTTCGTCATTCTGCTTGGCGACATCGACATTTCGGTTTCGGGCATCATCTCGCTGTCGAGCCTGTTCATGGGCATGGCGAGCCTCGCCGGCGTCGATACGCCCACGCTTGTCCTGATAGGAGTCGGTGTAGGGCTGGCGTGCGGAATCTTCAACGGACTACTCATCACCCAGCTCGATATTCCGGCAATCGCGGTTACGATAGGCTCGTCATCGCTCTTTCGAGGCATCGCGAACGCGGTGCTCGGCGACAAGGCGTACACAAAATTCCCGGAGAGTTTCGCCTATTTCGGCCAGGGGTATATCGGCAGCAGTCCCATTCCTTTCGAGGTCGTCGCCTTTATTGTGATAGCCATCTTCGCCGGGGTAATCCTCAACATGACCTCGTACGGTCGGCACACCTACGCCATCGGCAACAACAAAGTCGCGGCGCGGTTTTCCGGTGTACCTGTAAAGCGCGTGCGACTGTTCGCGTTCATGGCGAACGGCCTCGCTGCAGGCATCGCCGCGGTACTCCTCACTTCGCGCATCGGCTCCAT
>CAYXOW010000001.1:17503-17792 GCA_964466815.1 uncultured Treponema sp. | reverse complement strand
ACCCAACATCGCCTCGGGCTGGGATCTCGACGTGATCACCACCGTCGTGCTCGGCGGCGTCGCGATTACGGGCGGCAAAGGCAACATTGTCGGCGTTCTCATCTCGATTTTCCTGCTGGGATTTCTAAAATTCGGCATGGGAGTGTTGAATATCTCCGGCAAAGTCATGAACATTATCACAGGTATACTGCTCATCGTCGCGATTCTGCTTCCCAAATTCACGGACAGCATACGGATGAGCATTCGCGCGGGAGCTGCAAAAGCCACCGCGAAAGCGAGGAAAACAGCA
>CAYXOW010000001.1:15139-17493 GCA_964466815.1 uncultured Treponema sp. | reverse complement strand
TGAACACTCAGACGAATAGCGCTCTCTTTGTGGCGGCCGCCGAGCAGTATGCGGCGCTCGGCGTCGATGTCGAAGACGCCATTGCGAAGGTTCGCGCGTTGCCCATATCGCTGCACTGCTGGCAGGGCGACGATGTCGGCGGATTCGAAAAGGCGGGTGCCTCGCTCGAGGGCGGCGGCATCCAGGTTACAGGATCGTACCCGGGGAAAGCGCGGAACATCGACGAGCTCCGCGCCGACATCGAGCGCGTCGTAACGATGGTGCCCGGCGCCATGCGGCTCTCGCTCCACGCCATCTACGGTGATTTTCGAGGAGCTAAGGTCGATAGAGACGAGCTCGAGCCTGCGCACTTCTCGAGCTGGATCGACTGGGCGGCCGCCAAGCGCATTCCCCTCGATTTCAACGCGACATTCTTCTCGCACCCGCTGGCCGCACATGGTCTTACGCTGAGCCACCCGGATGCTTCGGTGCGCGCATTCTGGATCGAGCACGCAAAGCGAGCGCGCAGGGTTGCGGCGGCATTCGGCGCGGCGCAGGGTTCGCCGTCGATGCACAATCTCTGGGTGCCAGACGGTTCAAAGGACAAAACGGGGGAGCGCCGCGCCGCGAGGGAGCGCCTCATGGCCGCGCTCGACGCGGTGTACGCGGAGAGCTTCGACCACGCCACGCTGGAGGATGCTGTGGAAGGCAAACTTTTCGGCATCGGCGCCGAGTATTTCACGGTGGGGTCGAATGACTTCTACCTCGGCTACGCAGCGACCCGCAAGCTCTTTTTAACGCTCGACATGGGCCATTTCCACCCTACGGAGAGCGTCGCCGACAAGATTTCGGCGGTGTTGCCCTTTGTGCGCGGTATTCTGCTGCACATGAGCAGGGGGGTGCGCTGGGATTCCGACCATGTGCTCATTCAGAGCGACGATCTGGCCGACGTGGCGTCCGAGGTGGTGCGTTGCACGGACGGCAATCCGGGATCGCCGAGCGCGAGAGTCAAGGTGGCCCTCGACTACTTCGATGGGTCGATCGACAGGATCGGGGCGTGGGCGATCGGCGCCCGGGCTGCGCGCAAGGCCTTTCTCTGCGCGCTGCTTGAGCCGCGGCAGATGGTGGCAGAGGCGGAGCGCGCCGGCGATGGGTTTGCGCGGCTTGCGCTGTTCGAAGAAGAGAAGAGTCTGCCGTGGGGGGTCGTGTGGGATGAGCTCTGCCGGCGCGATGGTGTGCCGACCGACGCTCAGTTTATCGGCGAGGTACACGCGTACGCCCGCGATGTACTCGCGAGGAGGCGCTAGACCATGAACACCCCAGGCACAACCGATAAAAAGCGCTCGGCCTTGCGCCCTACTTCTCGCCCCTCGCTCGCCGACCTGGTCGCCGTTTCTCACCGATTCGGCGCCGACCCCGAATGGGTGCTCGCGGGCGGCGGCAACACCTCGCTTAAAACCGCGGACAGGCTCTTCATCAAGGCCTCGGGCTTTGCGCTCGCGACCATCGGCGAGGACGGATTCTGCGAAATCGACCGCACAAAACTAGACGCGATGTGGCGAACGCAGTATCCCGCCGAATCCAAGGCGCGAGAGGCTGCTGTACTCGCCGATCTCTCCGCAGCCCGAGTTCCCGGAGAAGAAAAGCGCCCTTCTGTGGAGACGCTCCTCCACAGTCTCTTTCCTCAAACCTATGTGGTGCACACCCACCCCGCGATCATCAACGGGCTCACCTGCGGGAAGAACGGCGAGCGCATCTTCAATCAGCTCTTCAGCGACGAGGCGATCTGGGTGCCTTTTATCGAGCCGGGCTACACGCTCGCGAAAGCCGTCGCTTTGAAATTCGACACTTTTGTCGCGGAGAAGGGTTTCGCTCCTCGCTTCATGCTGATGCAGAATCACGGGCTGTTAGTCGCTGCGGACGACATCGAAGAGATCGAGCGAATCTCGTTCTATGTGCTGCAGCGCCTTAAAAAGTTCATCGCAGAAGTAGAGATCGCGGAGCATGCCCGTTTCGAACCCGATTTCAGCGCGAGCTCCGTGAATGCCCTTGTTCTCGCGCGCACCGCAACGACGCTCGAGCGCGCCTACCGTGCGAGCGTGAGCAATGTGAGCAAAACATTGAGCGCGCCCACCACACCTATTGTCTCCGCCGAGCTCTGCATCTTCCACCACGCGAGCCGGACTGTGCTCGACTTCGCGGCAGATTCATCGGCGTTCGCACCCCTCGCAGGTGCCTTTACGCCCGATCACATCGTGTACGCAGGCCACGAATTCTTGCGGGTCGGCAGCGAGACTGCGCAGCAGCACACGGACGCTGCCGTTGCCCCACTCACGGATGAACTTATAGAAGCGCTCGCTAACTACCAACGCAAG
>CAYXOW010000001.1:7282-15127 GCA_964466815.1 uncultured Treponema sp. | reverse complement strand
TCCCTCGCGTGGTGCTCGTGCGTGAGCTCGGCGCGTTCGCGATCGGGGTAGCTAAGTCGCCTTCGGCTTCCGTCACTGCCGCGACGCGCGCTATGGAGCTCTTTCTCGATGCGTGTAAAATCGCTAGGTACAGCGCAGCCTTCGGCGGCACGCTCCACATGAGCCCTGCGGCTGTCGAATTCATCCGCACCTGGGAAGTCGAGCAGTACCGCGCAAAGGTCTCCGCAGCGAGCGCGGCCGACGCGGTTGACTCGGCTGGTACGACTGACACATCGGCGACCAGCGCCTCCGAAGTTACAAAAGGATAACGATATGCCACGACGAATCGCGTTCGTAATGAAACTGAAGCCAGGATTCGAGGCTGAGTATAAGCGCCGCCACGATGCGCTTTGGCCCGAGATGGCTCGTGAGCTCAAGGCCGCGGGTATCTCCGATTATTCGATCTATCTCGATCCGGAGACGCTGTTGCTCTTCGCGGTCCAGACGCGTTCGGACACCTCGACCGCCGACGATCTTCCTCATTCAGCGATCGTCCAGCGCTGGTGGGCCTACATGAAAGACATCATGGAGACCAACCCCGACAATTCGCCTATCTCGCGAGATCTGACAGAAGTGTTCCATCTGGATTGAGGCATCGCGGAAGCGCGGGCGGGCGGGCGGCTCTAAATCTGAAAGCATGTCCCGTCGAATAGAAGCCCGAGGACACGCGGACGGGCGCGCCGCAGGAGCTGCCTCTGTTCGCGCTCAGTAACGCGCGCTCAGTAGCGCGCGCCCACCACCTCGATACGCGCCATCGTCTGATCGATCTGGTCGATATCGGCCTGTGTCAACTGCACCTCAAGCGCGCCGATATTTTCGTCGAGGCGTTCAAGCTTGCGCGATCCCGGGATCGGAACGATCCAGGGCTTTTGCGCCAGAAGCCACGCCAATGCGATTTGGGCTGGAGTTGCTTCATGCTGCGCGGCGATCCTTTTGAGAAGTTCCACAACAGCCCAGTTCGCCCGTATCGCCTCAGGGGTGAATCGAGGATTGCGCCTTCGAATGTCCGAAGGCGCGTAGTTCGTGTGTTCATCGATGGTTCCGGTAAGGTAGCCTCGCCCTAAAGGGCTGAAGGGAACCACTCCGATACCGAGCTCCTCGCAGGTCGGCAGAATTGTCGCCTCGATGTCGCGTGTCCAAATTGAATATTCGCTCTGGAGCGCCGCGACGGGCTGCTCCGCGTGGGCTCGTCGAATGAGGTCTGCGCTCGATTCTGAGAGCCCAAAATACTTCACCTTCCCCTCGCGAATCAAATCGCCCACGGTGCCGGCAACGTCCTCGATGGGCACGTTGGGGTCCGGTCGATGCTGATAGAATAGGTCGATCGCCTCGACGCGAAGTCGCATGAGGGAAGCCTCAGCCACCTCTCTGATGTGCTCTGGTCTGCTGTCGAAGCCAATCCTGGTCGATGGCCCCTTTCCAGGCTCGTGCTTGAAGCCGAACTTCGTGGCGATCACCACCTGCCCCCGAAACGGCTCGAGCGCTTCGCCCACCAATTCTTCATTGGTGAAAGGACCATAGACCTCCGCGGTATCGAAGAATGTGATGCCGCGCTCCACTGCCGCGCGCAGAAACTTGATCATTTCACCCTTATCGGTCGGCCAATCGGCGTGACTCATCCGCATGCAGCCCAATCCGAGCGCCGAAACCTCAAGGCCGCTTTTGCCAAGTATTCGTTTTTTCATCGCGCTACCCTCATTCTAAATCCGGTTGTCGCAGATCTCAGTATACAATTTCTCTTCCCGATCTGTCTTCATGCCGCACTTTTTTCTTGACAGCTCCAAGGACCGGGCGTATGATCGAACACGTCTATGATGTCTGACATCATAGACGTCGACCAAGCCAAAGGCTTGAAAAGGTACACCATGCGCATAGAAGGAATCTGGTACGCCACAAACTCACCAGTTGCATTGGAAATACAGACCGGCACGATTATTTCCTGCGATCCCATTCCTATAACGCCAAATCTCCCATGGCTGAGCCCCGGCTTCGTCGATATTCAGGTCAACGGTTACGCCGGAATCGACTACTCCGATCCCGAACTCGATGCGCGACACATTCATTCGATTGTCCGCGCGCTGGCGGCAAAGGGGACGTTCCATCACTGTCCGACCATCATCACCTCGGCGCAGCGCACCATTGTGGAAAACTGCCGAAAAATCGCCCGCGAGGCGGCGCGTGACCCCCTCATCGCCCGAGCGATCTGCGGTATCCACATCGAGGGCCCCTACATCTCCTCCGAAGATGGGCCGCGCGGCGCGCACGACCCGCACTTTATCCGCACCCCCGACTACGAAGAGTTCTCAGCCTGGCAAGACGCCGCGCGCGGCATGATAAAGATCATCACACTGGCGCCCGAGCTCCCAGGTGCGCTGGGATTCATCGAGCGTATCACTCACGACGGCGTGATCGCCGCCATCGGGCACAGCGCGGCCTCGCCAGAAATCATTCGAGACGCGATCCACGCCGGCGCGCGGCTCTCGACACACCTCGGGAACGGCAGCCACAGCGTCGTACCACGCCTCAAAAATTACCTCTGGGAACAGCTCGCCGACGACGAACTCAGCGCGTCAATCATCGCCGACGGATTCCATCTCCCCGACGCGGTGATGAAAGTTATGGCGCGCGCGAAGGGGCTCTCGCGCCTGATTCTCATCAGCGATGTGGCGCATCTCGCCGGCAGCCCCCCGGGCATCGCGCGCTGGGGATCGATGGAGGTCGAAGTGCACGCGGACGGCCACCTCGGCCTCGCGGGCACGCAGTTTCTCGCAGGCGCAGGGCACCTCCTCGACCGGGATCTCGCCCAATTCGTGCGCGCGACGGGTGTGCCGGTTCCTGATGCGGTGGTCCTCTGCGTCGACAATCCGCGGAAACTACTCGATCTGCCCTCGGTCTACCTTCCCCAGCCTGGCGAAGCTGCTTCGATTGTCGCGTTCAATCTGCCTCCGTCGGCGCCCGCAATCGATATCGTGCATTCCCTCTTCGAGGGAAAGGACATGACCCCCCATGCAACTTGAAACCCTCAAGAAAGACAACCTCAGCAATCTCGTAAAGGAGAATCTCAAGCTCTATTTCACGAAAAACAATTTGAAAGGTGGAGACCCGATCCCCAGCGAGGCGGAGCTCGCGACGAGCCTCGGGGTCAGCAGAACCTCAGTGCGCGAAGCCCTCAAGAGCCTTGAGTCGCTCGGCATCATCGAGGTGCGTCCGGGTATCGGCCGTTTCCTCAAAAAGTTCAACTTCGACTCTATTCTCGAGAATCTGACCTACAGCATCGAGATGGAGGTGCGCGATTTCAGAGACATCCTCGAAGTGCGGATCGCGCTCGAGAGCGCATTCATCGTCGACAACATCGATCGCTACTCCGCCGCGCAGCTCAAAGAGCTCGAGGACATCCTGGCGGCGATGGAGAAACTCAATTCCGACGGTGGCAGTGAGGCCTCGATGATCCAGATTCACACGCTTTTCCACCTCGCGCTCTACCGCGATTTTGGCAATCAACTGCTATTGAATCTCATCAAGATTTTCTCTACTGTGCAGCGAAGCCTCACGGTGATGAACCGCTACCACACCACCGACATGAAGGAGTTCATCGATCTCCACAGATTGATCATCGAAGCTATCCGAGCCAGAGATCCTCAGCTCGCCCGCCGCGCGCTCATCCAGCACTTTAAGGAAGCGTTGGACTGGAGCGCGACAGAATTGGCGAGCCAAAAAGATTGAGCCCGATCATTCAACTAGTAGAGAAGAAAGGAGAATTCAAATTTGAACCATAAGTTGGAACTCAAACGCGATATCGAGGAAAGAGACGTGATCCTCAGCTGCCGATTCGTCGGCGAGGACATCGAGCTGCTCTGCAGCGGCGGCGACAGGGCTCACATCGGCGCGGTCTCCCTCGCGATTCCCTACCGCAACGACAGAGGCACCTTCAGCGCCTCGGTATCGACGCTGACTGTGCCCGAGCACCGGGACGATGCAATCAGTAGAGCTCTCGCCGAGCGATTCGCGAAAGGGCTTGGCCGCGTAACCATCGCGATCTGTGGGATACACTTCGAGAATGCCAGCCCTAGCCTGATTCAGACAATTCAGGAGACTGTCGCCGACATGGCGGGCGAGATGCTGGAAAAGGTTCGGGGTACCCACCAATGAATAAAAAAGCGCTCCGTGCCGACATCATGCTGCTCCTGACATCCATCGTGTGGGGATTCGCGTTTGTCGCCCAGCGGGTGGGGATGGAACACATCGGCCCCTTCGCTTTCAATGGCATCCGCTTTGCGCTGGGAAGCCTGAGCCTTCTGCCCCTCATACGCTTCCTTGAAAGCCGGGAACACACACCGACGCGATCGGTCGATCGGCGACTCTTTATATTTGGCTCGCTGGCTGCTGGTGCGGTGCTCTTCATTGCAGCGTCGCTGCAGCAAGTGGGGATTCAGTATACCACCGCGGGGAAGGCGGGCTTTCTGACAGGTCTCTATGTGGTGCTTGTGCCGATTGCGGGAATCGCGCTGGGGCACAAAACGGGGCTCCCCACGTGGGTCGGAGCGCTGCTCGCCGCGGCCGGCATGTATGTGTTGAGCGCGCCGAGCCATCTCGGAAAGGTAAATCCGGGCGATATTTTGATGATCATAGGCGCCTTATTCTGGACTGCCCACGTGCTCGTCATCGATAACCTCTCGCGACGCATCGATCCCCTCAAGCTCGCTTCGGCGCAATTCGCCTGGTGTGCGCTCTTTTCGCTGGGGGTAGCGGTGGTTTCGGAGCCTCTCTCGCTCGCTGCGATTGGACAAGCCGCTATTCCGATTCTCTATGGCGGTCTCGCGTCGGTAGGGGTCGGTTATACGCTCCAAGTGGTGGCACAGCGGGACGCGCCGCCGGCGCATTCGTCGATTCTCATGAGCCTCGAAGGTGTGTTCGCTACGATCGGCGGCATCTTGCTGCTCGCCGAGCCGGTCGGTTTTCGCAACATCGCAGGCTCGCTTCTCATGCTGTCCGGCATGATCGCGACGCAGTGGGACGTGATTTTCAGAAGGAAGGCGACGCGCTCGCGCTGAAGCGGCGCGTCGCGCGCCGCGCGTCGCGCAGCACGCGCCGCTGACTGGCCGCGTATTGACAGCGACCGATTATCGCTTGGCGCGCGTGTTAATTCGCCTTCGCCAGCCACTCGTACTCGGGAATGTAGATTCGCGTTTTGTCCCACGGGTCGCCGTCGAGATGGCGTATCATCCACACATAGTACATCGTAAAGCCAGGCGCGACCACCTGCTGGTGCGCATTGCCACCTGGAATCGCGGCATACGAGCCATCCGTGCTCTTGAAGACATTGTCGCCGATGAAACTCGCACCGAAGCCTTCGGGCCGGTCGAACTGATAGTAGTACAGCTCCGGCTGCGGGTGGTGGTGAGGCGGATACGAGCTCCACTTGCCGGGCTGATTGAAGACTTCGCCCATGACCATGTTGGAATAGGGCGCGTTGCTGAGGTCGAACATGGTGGAGACGATCCTGTGTCCCGTGCCACCCCACTGCCCTTTTCCGAATTCCTGATAGAGGCAGGTTTCGGGGGTGTAGAACACTGCCGGGAATTCCCTTGGATTGTCTGTCTGCTGCACGATGATCTCGCTGTCGGCCAACGCTTCGAGTGTCGCGCGGGTGTTTTTAGAAAAGTGCAGACAATAAGGTTTGCGCTCGAAGGGCGATTCACGGCTGGCCGTCTCGGTGCGCGCATCCCAGCTGAACCTGACCTCGCCACGAAGAAGAAGGATTGCCGTCTCGTTCTCGGGCTCCAAGAACTCGACGCGCTCTCCTTTGCGACAGCGCTTCACGTAAATATTCATGAGCATGTCGGCATTTTTCCCACCCATCTCACAGAGGATTTTCTTTCCATTCTCGAACGCTGGACACTCAAGCATTCTTCGATGCCTCCCCATTTCACGGATTGTATATGGTATCTCAGAAGAATAATTGCACTACCGCCGCAAAGCCCACCGCGCCCATATTCACAGCGACGATGTAGTCTTGTTCCACCCCAAGATAAGAAAATCTATTTGCAGTCAGCCCTCCAGAGGCACTGAGTTTGACCGCACACCAAAGCCTTTCCGGTTGCGTAGCACGGTTCATTGCCCTCGGAGGTTTGAATACGACGAATAAGATCGACTTTATTGAGTTTCCCCGGAGCAACACCTCTTTGAACCGCGATTTTTTTCACTTCTTCTTTCGTCATTTCGATCCTCCTTACTCTGTATGATCGATGGTACGCTGAATCGATCGTTTTGGGAAGCTTCCTTGGTGCTTCCATCGCTCATCGCCCATCGCACAGGTACACCGCGAATGCTATAATTCACGCGTAGAGGAATGATTGAGATGTCAAGAAATATTTCGATCGTTCTATTCGTTGCGGCACTCGTTATCGTCGTTGTCGGATTCGATATATTATTTTTCAGGAACCGATTCTGGGAAAGGTTGCTCGCCAACATCGGCATCGTGATGGTTTTTGCAGCTTTCGGTATGAGATTCCTGAAGAAATGATGCGGCCAAATTGATATAAGAGATTCTGAAAATTTATTCAGCAAAAGTAGATAAGCGACTCATTTCAAGAAAATTCAGTGCACTTCAATGCATGTCAGCTTCAATCGGTAATAAAGCAGTATTTTCATCACCATGTAACGTCAAGGAATCACGATCGAGACGCCGAAAAGCTAAAAGATGACGGAGGGTAATATCATCGTACGTCGAAAACTGAATATCTGTAATGATGATATCCGTACATGTAGAAAAGGCTTTCATAAAAGCCTGTTCCAATTCACTCAATATTTCTCTATCAAGATCATCCTGGATACCCACAATGATACGCACATTGTAAGTAGAATTATCTGGTAATTCATTATCTGGGACATCAATCCAAACGCCAGAGATAGCGCGGGCTAGATCGCTTTTAAGGAGCCGCTGGAATGCATCGTTCTTCTGCAACCTTAAATTGAAGGCATCAGGAAAAGCCGCACGTACATACCGTCGTGATATCCATCGCCTCAGTATGTCTTTGCCAGAATTATTAAAATGAAAGCTTGGGTGTTTTTCTACAGAAAAGAATGCGTTTTTCGAAACTCTAAATCGATCATGAATTGAAAAGCGAACTATTCTATCATCAATTCGAATATCGAGAATGCGTGGGCTTTTCAGATTGCTGTACTGTTCTGACTTTTTTTCTAAAATCTCCCCTTTCAGTAATTCAATGTAAGGCTCTTTGTCTGTGTTGAGCACAATGTCGCAGTCTTGGGAAATAAGACATACAATAGAATTGTCGCTGTATTCCGGTTTTTTATCAATAGAAGCAGCTATGAGAACACTGTTGCAGTGTATGGCAACAATATCACCCTGCCGCCAGTCGATCTGTCTGAGCACTCTCTCGATATCCTGCATTGTAAAACTATTCCTCACTTAAAATGCCAAGTAAATTTTCCTCGAGAATGCGCTTTTGAGTTTCCATGGTGTGAACTATCCTCGATTTCGACTCACTTTCAGCGAGCTTCTTCGTACGTTTTTCAGACATCTGTCGCAGAGCCTTCACCACACCACGCACTTCGTCCGTATCGATCTTAGGGTCAGAAAGCATATCTATGAGACTTTTCTTGGAGGGTGCGATCGGTCTTTCGAGATAACCATGAAAAATGGGAGACCATGTCCCCGATTTTAAAAGTTCCACCATTGAATATAGCTTTTGGATAAGCTGTGCATTATCTATGGAAGGCTCACTCTTGCCATCGAGCCATGCGTATACAGCTGGTCGACTCACGCCTAATATTCGCGCGAGA
>CAYXOW010000001.1:2928-7272 GCA_964466815.1 uncultured Treponema sp. | reverse complement strand
TCGCTCTTGCTCAATCCATAATAACCAAGAATGGCACTCAATTGAACTGAAACTAGATCAGTATAGGCCTGAGAGTATCCTTGTGGTGTAATCACAATGCTCATGGAGCTAGAAAATTTCCCGTCCAGTGGTGACACGATAAATCCGCTTGGCGTTGTAGAAAATAGTGAAGACTCTACACCGACATAATTAAACATCGGATATTTGCTCAACGGAGATTTAAATTCAGCATTCATGGTATCAATTATTTCCATTTTTCCACCCCTTCTCCAGTAACAACGGATTCATGGAAAACTTCAATGATGGTATCGTGGAGGCTGAAATAGAGTTCTTCCAGTTGCTGGATAGGAATTCCAACCTGGTTGTGCGAAAAAGGCTCTTCGCATCCATGATCCATATCAATTAACGCAAAATCATCTTTTACATCGATCATTCGAAGACGCAAAGGAGCCTCTTGGAATAAATCCGAAGGCAAATCCAACCCTTCAGCGTTCCTTAAAACCCTAATCGAGAGAGTGCCCTTCTGGCCATTTCTCAGCTCCGTTTCGCCCACTTCTATATGGGTATATTGTTTATGCTTATTCTTAAAAAATGGAGACACCATTCCGCGCATCGGCGGTCTGAGATAAGAATCGATAGTATCAGTGTCCGATTGTAGAGTTACCTGATCCACATAACGAAGCCCGACGCGTTGAGCTCTCCCATGGATATCGTGCTCAGTGATTTCAAGAATTGGTTGTAAAACAGCGAAATATCGCTTTAAAAATTCTTCAAAAGAATGATAATCGGTTGTCTGAAGTAGCGCTTGATCTTGATCAACAATGACCGAGCTTCGCTTATCTTGGGTTTCAAATTTCCACTGTTGCATATCCATAGGCATAAGTTCAGAAGATGAAATCACAAGTTTCTTCATGTTTTTTAAATACACTAATGGGAAACCGATCTTTCTAAGACGATCCTGAATGGGTGGTATGTACTCTTTTAAATTGAGAATAGGAGAATAGCGGAGCTGAATGAGGACAAGAGCGAGTGGTTGCTTACTCAAAGGGATAGTTCGGCAGATTCTTGTAGTTTTCATAGCGATTCCTTCTGGAGTGAACCTCTCAATACTTTACACCTCACTTTACAAAATCACAAGACCACCGACGGTTACATTGGCAAACGAGGAAGTCTCAAGTTTAAAAGCCTGTACTCTAATTATTCGTGAATAATGGTCGGTTTTACTTCATGATTTTAATGAGCGGTGTACCTATTCCCTCTCAAATCCTTGATTGTCGAACTTGAGCGCGTTCGCGTTCTCTGTCACGGTCCGGATAAGGGTTTCATTGGCACCCTCTGGGAGTTCTGCCTGTATTTCGAGCGTTATAGTGATGTGGGCATTTTTCTGAACGGAGAGATGGGTGATCACTTCTTCGGCGATTCTGCCGGCGTCTCGGCCGACCCGCTCGGGGTTGAGCGTAACGGTGCCATGGAATCGCTTGAGCCGTGGTGGGGGGGGAGCTGAAGGCGGTGATAAGGGTTGGGTCTCTGGCGCGGAGTCGCTGATCGATACTATTGCGCGGGCGTGGAGCCCTTCTAGTTCGACATCGATTGAATAGATGCCTGTCTCTTCGCCGGCGTGATACACACCCGAACCGTCGATTACCCCACCCGTAGCAGACCACGTGGCGCGAGATACCGATATTGTTCGGCCATCCATATCGAAGGCTGTGAGGTTGAACTGGATCATCGATGCGCGGTGCAATTCCACTCGCTCGGGGGAGAGCAGAATTCGAACTGGTTTGGCTTCTCGCTCCATCTGCTGAAGGGCGAATTCAGG
Source organism: uncultured Treponema sp. (assembly GCA_964466815.1). Taxonomy (GTDB): domain Bacteria; phylum Spirochaetota; class Spirochaetia; order Treponematales; family Rectinemataceae; genus Rectinema. The sequence goes on along the minus strand of CAYXOW010000001.1, from coordinate 5,453 downwards.
TTTTACGAGGAGCCCCGGACTATCCTCGTCGCTCAATGCGATACGTTGACCGGCGCGAAGCCCTTGAAAACGTTGGGCATTCTCATCCCACGAATCAGCCCAGGCAAAGGAATCGCGCTCCCAGGTAAGGAGCGAAACACCATCGCGAACACTGGCTGCAAGTATCGAGGGTGACACCAGCCGTGGGAGGTAGAGATAGCGCGCATAGTCTTCCGCAAGCTGTTTAATACTAACTGAAGTGCCGCGCCAGAGAGGAATTCTATCGAGATCCATTCTGAGGCGTGTTGCCGCGTACATGAGGATGAGTAGTTCTTCATTTCGCAGCTTCTTACTCGCACGATATGCCACAGGCTCCTGTCCGCTGATTCGAATGCTCTGCCACTCGATAGCGGATTGAGGTGAAGGCTGCACCGGCACCAAGAGCCACTGGTAAGTTTCCGGCACTCGCGCGTTGACAGTTGCGTCGGATGCTGCAAGCTGCTGTTCTGCTTGATGCACTTGAAATGGCGAGAGATTGAGCTGATTCTGCTGCGCGATGATCGAGCGCCAAGCAAGGTACTTACGCACCGATTCATCAAGATCCTGAACTCGGTTCTTGTCGGCAGCTAAAAATACAAGCGTATTTCGATAAATTCGCGGGGAGGTTCCCCGAGCTTCAAGAATGCGTCGCGATTCTTCAAGTGCAGGACAGTCGGTTTCTCTTGAGTATGGAAAATCGACTCCGAGCACAACAAGACGCGCGTCGCGATCGTCGGGCACATCCTGCCCGCCATGGGGAAATGCATGCACCCGGCTAAAATCCCCTTTTTGCCGCAGATCGGCGCGAACACGTGTCTCTATTTCCTGCACCACCGCATCAGGATCTCTGTTGAGCTGTTCGGCACGATCTTCCGCCAGTTTCGTGACCGTCGGCTGGGTGGAGTACCAGAAGTGGCTTCCGTCTTGAAAGAGGTAAGTTGCCGTACTCGCAAGGCGCCGGAGTGCGTCGCCGAATACGGTGGGCGATTCGCCAGGCATGACACTGCCGAGTTTAATGCGCCGATCTTCGAGGCCATGATGCGCGGCATCGGCGATTGGCGCCGATCCGAGATAAATCGTGCGCGCTACTCGCCGAGTCGCGGCGAATTTTCCCAAGTTAGGTATCTCTGCATCAATCTTCAGCGGGAGCGCATCGGGGCCATCGACATCCTTTTCGATAATAGGCACCCAGTTATCCGTGAGATACCGTGTCATTTCGGATTGGACATGAGGATCGTCGATTGGAATATTCCCAGGCATAATGAGCGGATTGCGGTCACCATTCTCCCACAGAGTGTGAATAACCGCAGCCATGAGCCGCAATACTCCCCTCGTGCGCTGAAACTTGAGAAGTGTCGACCAGTCGCCATACAGCCGATCGAATACCTCGGGATGAATCGGATATGCGGCTTTGATACGTTTTTCATACTCTACGGTCCGGCATTCCGGAGGGAATTCTTGTTGCTGCCCTATATAAAAATTTGAGAAAGCTCTGGCGACGGTATCGCGATCCTTGAAATGTGAAGCATCGCCAAGCGATTCAAAAAGTCGGCGACGCACAATCTCGAAACTCTCTTCGGCGGTGGCCGGTCGCCATGATGATTCCAGCCTGCCTACGACATTGCGCAGCCGTATGAGCGCCTCGCGGCCGCGCTCCCCACCCACTTCGGCGTTGTCCGCCAGTGTGTGCGGAGAACCCGTATCGTCCGATGCGGGAAGGCTTATTACCAAGAGACAATTCTTTGCCAATTTTGCGGATTCGGTGAGCGCCTGCGCAAAGCTGAAGTGAGTCTCGAAGTCGCCCCCGGGTAAATCTCCTCTATTGTGCAACTGACGAGCATAGGCCACCCACTCGTCGATGAGTACGAGACAGGGACCGTAATCGTTGAAAAGGAGGCGGAGGGCGTCGCCGGGGCTTGTCGCGTTTTGATCATCCAACGCGATACGATCGTATGCAGCTTTTCCGCCGAGCTGCCACGCCAACTCTCCCCAGAGCGTGCGCACGGTCGTGCCATCTGGCTTTATCGAGGGCTGTCCTGGAGAGATACGGTTACCGACCAGCACGACCTTGTGGATATCGGGAAGTTCGGCAACGCCCGCAGCTTTCATCACTTGATCGATGCCAACAAGTTCTCCGAGATTCGCTCCCGAAAAGAGGTGATAGAGTGCCAGCATTGAGTGAGTCTTTCCACCGCCAAAATTCGTCTGCAACTGCACCACAGGGTCGCCGTTGCCTGTCGCTAATCTTCGCACCGCTCCCGTGAGCAGATTTTTTAGGCTGTCCGTCAAATAAGTTCTTCTGAAAAATTCTGTGGGATTTTGATATTCCGCGCTCCCTTCGCCAATATAAACCTGCCACAGATCGGCAGCGAATTCCGCCTGTTGGTACTGACCTGTCGCTACATCATGGTGCGGGGTGATAACTTCGCGCCAGGGCTTCAAGGTTCCCGTAACCGCGCTGTCGATTGTCGAGCTCGTACCTTTACGCCGCTCGTTGCGCACCTGTT
>CAYXOW010000001.1:0-2918 GCA_964466815.1 uncultured Treponema sp. | reverse complement strand
GGATGCGTAGCAGTTCGTTCTTCGACTTTTCAATTTCCTCGGCCTCAGGCGCGGATATGGCGGTAAGCAGCCTGCTTGCGGAGTCGAGCGCGCGGTAGGCATCATCGGTAGTGAATATATCCTGATGCGCCCATTTATTTCTGTTCTCTCGGAGTTCGCTCAGCAGGCTGCGCTCTGCGTTTCCCAGTGTCCGGCTATAGACTTCATTCCACTTGATCCACATGAAATTGAGCAAAGCTGCGACATCCCACCGATCAATGGATTTCCCAGCGAGTTTCCGATCTGCATCAGCAAAGTCCGCAATCATCTGCTCCGCCTCACTCGCTGAAAGACGAGCGAAGACTTCGCGCTCAACGAAGGGCGCCAACCCCGCTTTGAGAATTTCCATTGTTTTCCCAACCCTGTCGTAATTGCTCAGTGCCATTTTGTTAACTCCCAGTTTTCGATTTCCTATTATTTTACAATATTTCGAGATAATAGTGTTTCATATATCGCGCCATAAGCACTCGTCGTTCAGCGAGGAATTGCTCGTAATTTGCAAATTCCATGTCCATTACGGATTCAGGTATACAATTCATCTCCAAATTTGCTTTGAGCCCCGCCAATGTCTCGATATTTGATCCCAATTTTGTGCCACTGTTTGCGATTTGATCTTTAATAATCTGGAAATACACTCGAGGCGCCCTATTGCCGATCTTTATATTTATTTCGCTCTGCATATACACATAATTTGCGACTTGGTTATATTTTCCCTTGGTCAGACCGTTTTTCTTGAGATAATCTTTTGGAAATACGTGGTGGATGTCGCCCATATGCAGCACAAGTTCCTCGATCGTGATATCGCGAGAGAGAAATCCCTTTGCTTTTTGCTTTACCTGTGCCGCGAGGAATACGCCCCATAATGGGCTCGTCACTACAGATGTCTCGAGTCCTTGGGCTATCGTGACATCCCAGAAAGTATCGGTGAGTAGCATGGCTTCAGCATTCTTCATGAGTGTTTCCATTCCCACCGCCTTCAACGCTCGGATATCGGCATCAAAAGCAGAATCTGGAGCACCTCCGCTGTAACGGCCTGTGAGAAGCGACATTACAAACCATCGCCTGACCAAACGCTCGATGTAACCGGAATCATAGCCCTGGTCGCGAAGGGCGAGATACAACGCATAGCCAAAATTGAGTGCCGATTGCGATCGTACAAAGGCAGAATCGATGAACCCCGCGGATCGTACTATCATGAGAAATCGTTTAAAATTGTCCTCGCGCATATAGTCGCGAATGCCACGCTCGAGCGTCGTAAAAGATTCCTCAGCTATTCTAGATTCGAACGTCCGGGTATCAAAATTGCGGCCCGACAATAAGTTGACCAAGTCTGCAAATTTTCCTCTTCCGAATTTAGCAATGAGTACGACACGCAATACATCAGAATAATCGGGATCGTAGATATCATCGTTCTCGTTCCGCAGCCAAGACATGAGCTGGAAATAATCAGTCCCGGCAAAATCGGCATCTACATTTTTAATGGTTGAATAGAAACTTGGTTCGACTGCCATATGACAAAAATAGTCGATTGCCTTTCGAATGAGCGGACCATTGTATTGCTCGCTCGAGGCGATCTTGGACATGGCAAAATCAGCCTGCCCGAGCACCACCCCCTTCGAATTGATACGAATAAATATCTCAGTAACAGTATCTATTTCAAGATCATGCGCAAGCTCTATGATACCAATTTGTTTACTCTTTATGTTCAGCAAATTTTGAAGTTTCGCAAACACCGCATCCTGGTCGGCATTCGGATTAGCTGCCATATATGATTTTAAAATTGAGAGTATATTCGCCGAGCTCGAATAAAGCGGTGCAATATCAGAAATCCAGGTGGCATCATTCTCTATCGCTGGATTGCACACCTCGAATTCTTCTTTGAGCGGATTGAAAGCTATCTTAATTCGTGTTTCTCGATATTCAGAATTGATAATCTGGCGGCCAAGCACTGCAGCCGCAAGCGCAGTGACGCGTTGCTGCCCATCGATGAGTACTTTTTTTCCGTATGATTCTTTGCCATCTTTGAGCCTAACATTGGGATTCTGCCATGTAATAAGGTATCCGATCGGGAAACCCTTGTAGAGCGAATCTAAAAGATCACGTACTTTTGTCGTGTCCCACACGAATGGACGCTGAATCTCTGGAATGGCAATTTCTCCAGAAGTAAGCCATGCTAAAAGTACTTCTACTGGCTGATTGTGTACTTCATATCTACTCATTCGATATCATATGCTCCTTTTATAAATGCGATTGCGAAATTGACCTGCAATTATTCTTGGTTCTCGGTAAACAATTCTCCCATATCGGGCTTAGGATGTTGGAGACTTTTTGCCAGGCGCTCGATTTCCGGCCAGCTCTGCACGAGGGCATTATAGGAGAGCGCTTCCTGCGCGCGCTTTTTTCGTTCGCAGAGTGTGTAGAGTCGGTAGCAGAGTTCGCGTGCGGTTTCGGCATTGCTACCTAGGCTCCTGACGGTCTCCGCCGCGGCACTCTCGCCGCCGGATTCAAGAATGCGGATGAGCTGGTGAACCGTTTCCCAGGTGGAAAGACGGCTGTCCTGTTGAGGGTCCCACTGAGGATCGAGTTCTCTGGGCGTAAGTAGGCGGACTTTTCCTTTGCCCGATGAGAGAATGCCTGAATCGACCATGCCTGCGATGCTGGTATCTTTAGCTTTGGAGAGTGTCTCCGCGACGCCGAATTCGCCTTCGGCAAATCCATACTGCTCGAACCAGGCCAAAGCCCAGCGGCTGTCCGAATCGAAATCGCCTTCCTGTTCGGCGATAGTCTCGTCGAGCGTCTGGTTGATGAGTGCAAGCGCGTCTCTCACGCTGAGCGGTTTGCCTTCGGCGTCGAGCGCTTTTTCATACTGCGTGGGGCTT